>CAIQBN010000214.1 GCA_903870065.1 uncultured beta proteobacterium
GCAGGCGGCTGCGTCCACCCTGAGCCGGCACTTTTCAACCCCATCGCGCGAATTTGCCTTTGTTGCCCGCAAATTGACCGGCGTTTTCACCTTTATTGCGGTGCTGCAAGCCGAGTTCAACGGCGCGGCACTGCTGCGCCAGCATGTTGCGCGCTGGCGCACACGACGCGACGGCCCAGCCGCCGGCTGATCCCCTATGATGCCTGCACAGCAACCCTGTGCTTCTGGACCGTATGACCCCAACACCCGATACCTGCCTCATTGAATTTCGCGACCTGACCTTTGGGTATGGGGAGCACAGAGTGCTCGACGGCGTTTCGTTTTGCATTCCCAGAGGCAAGGTGACGGCGTTGATCGGCCCCATGGGCGCAGGCAAGACGACTGCCTTGCGATTGATGGGTGGTGAGCAGCGCGCGCAGTCCGGCGAAATGCGCTTTGACGGCCAGGATGTGACGACCATGGGCCAGGATGCAATCTATGCCGCCCGGCGCCGCATGGGCATGCTGTTTCAGTTTGGCGCCCTGTTTGCAGACTTGAGTGTGTTTGACAACGTGGCTTTTCCCCTGCGCGAACACACCGAGTTGCCCGAACGGCTCATTCGCGACATTGTGCTCATGAAGCTCAACGCCGTGGGGCTGCGGGGTGCTCGTGACCTGATGCCCAGTGAGGTGTCGGGCGGCATGGCGCGCCGCATTGCGCTGGCACGGGCGATTGCACTTGATCCGGAGCTGGTGATGTATGACGAGCCGTTTTCCGGGCTGGACCCCATTTCACTCAAGACCGCTGCGCGCCTGATTCGCCAACTGAATGACTCCATGGGTCTGACCAGCGTCTTTGTGTCGCACGAACTACAGCAGACGCTGGACATTGCCGACCATGTGGTCATTCTGGCCAACGGCAAGGTGGCTGCTGAGGGCGCAGTGGACGCGGTGCTCGGTAGCGACGACCCTCTGGTGGTGCAGTACTTGCACGCCCGACCCGATGGGCCGGTGCGCTTTCACTTTCCCGGCGCCAGCGTGGAGGCGGATTTCCGGCTGGCAACGCAATAGCTGCAAGCCCTTATTGCAGGTTGCTCAGCACCAGCGGGTGCCACAATTCCTTGCGTTCCAGCGGTGTGGCCGCTGGCAGTTGCGGATTCTTGAGGTAAAACAACTTGCGGTTGTCGAGTCCGGCGGCCGCAATTAGCGGACCGATCCGTTTGGAAAACAATTGGTCAAAACTCTTGTCCGCCAGGGACTTTTCAAAACCGTAGGCCAGCCGCTGCGCCAGTTCCGGGCGTTTCTTGCTGACGAAAAAATAATACGCGGCCGGGTAGGCAATAGCCCAACTGGAAATGGTCTTCAGATCGTATTGCCGAGCAATTGGGGCTACTTCAACAATACCCAGAGGCAACAACTGAAAGGAGCCATCCTTGAGCCGCTGAATGGAAGACGCCACATTGGTCAATCGGATGACCTGAAGGCCGGCCTCAGTCTGAATAGCATAGTCCGGCCAGTCGAACACTTGTCCCAACTTCACCCGGTCCAGTGCCGCACGGGTCTGGACACCCTCCAACTCGGCCACCACTGCCTCGGAACCCATGCCAATGCGCACCCCCAGCAGGCCCTTGTAAAGGCAGTAGCGCACCGGGATGGCGGACTGCTCGCGTGCATGACTGGTCATGGATGAGATCAAGTCAAGCTCGCCCTGCTCAAGCTGGCGGTAGTAGCGGGTCTGGCTGGCCTGGATCTGGTTACCCTTTTTCATCAGGTAGGGACCGTATTTGTCCTTGGACTTTTCCAAAATAAGGGCCAGCACTTCGCCCTTGTAATTCAGGGCTGCGGGGTTTTGTTCATCAAAAAAATTGTGCCGTACGACCAGCGGCTCCGTGGCCAAAGCGCAACCGGACAAGACCGTGAACGCGGCCCACAACAGGACGCGGACAAACGGCGTGCGGTAAAGAAGATCCGGGTTCTGCATGGTCGTATTGCGAATCCTGCAATGCTGGGGAGCGTATCGTAACTGCTGGTGCATCGGGTGGGACGTCCCCGTGGCCCGAAACCAATCACCCTGGCGCGGGCATTAACGGACAAATGCACCTGCCGCTGGGCGGACAGGCGCAGGCGCGCACAGTTCACACAGTTGCAAAGCCAGCCGGTGCAAGGCCAGCCAGCCCGAGTGGGGCCAATCTGACCGTTTCAAACCCTTGACGATGCCATCGACCACATGCGCCGACTGCAGCAGCTCTGCCAATGCTGCATCACTCAGGCGCGGCAGCGCCCGCTCAAACAGGCGCTCGCGTGCACCCCAGATGCGCTGCTCGCGCAGGGCCATTGGCAATGGGCGGCCCTGTCCCATGGAATCCTTGACGCGTTTGAGTGCACGAATGTCCTCCGCCAGCGTGTAATGCACCAGCACCTCGGCCTCGCCCTCGGCCTGTAGGCCATCAAGCATGCGCTGAACGCGAATCGACTGGCCAGCCAACACCGCCTCACTGAGCTTGAAGACGTCGTAGCGTGCCACATTGAGCACGGCATTTTCCACTTGATCAAAGCCCAACACGCCAGCGTCGGTTGTATCCACCGGATACAACAATGCGAGTTTTTGAATCTCCTGGTGCGCAGCCAGCAGGTTGCCCTCGACCCGGTCGGCAAAAAACTGCAGGGTGCGCTGCCCCTCTTCTCCGGCAACCACACGTTGGCCCTGGGTTGCCAGCCGCTGTGCAATCCATTGCGGCAGTGCCGCGCGCTCCACAGGGTCGATCTGCACCGTGATGCCAAAACTCTCCAGCGCGGCAAACCAGGCGCTGGACTTGGTCATCTTGTCCAGCCGAGGCAGCAAAACAACGGTCAGGGTGCTGTCGTTACCCTGCGCCATGCCAGCGAGTTGCTGCAGGGCAGTGCTGCCGTCCTTGCCGGGTTTGCCTGAGGGAATACGAATCTCAACAATTTGTTTGTCCGCAAACAGACTCAGC
>CAIQBN010000215.1 GCA_903870065.1 uncultured beta proteobacterium
CGGCCTGGCCCTGCAAAACGGCGAAGCCACCTGGATGACCGCCTGCAGCCAGACCAACGAGCCAGCTGGCTGGCGCAACCATCGCCACGACGGCGGTGTGGTGCTGCACCTGCCAAGCAATGCCATTGCCGCCACCGGCCTGTCCATGCCGCACTCGCCACGCTGGCACCGCGACCGGCTGTGGCTGCTTAACTCCGGCAGTGGCGAGCTGGGCTATCTGGACGGCGAACGCTTCGTGCCCGTGGCCTATGGCCCCGGCTTTCTGCGTGGGCTGGCTTTTTACGACCGCTACGCCGTGGTGGGGCTCTCGCAACTGCGCACCCGCAGCTTTGGCGGCCTGGCCCTGGAGCAGCGCCTAGCCGCCGACGGCCAACAGGCGCAGTGCGGCCTGATGGTGGTTGACCTGGACAGCGGCGCGGTGGTGCACTGGTTGCGCTTTGCCAGTCTGGTCGAAGAGCTATTCGATCTGGTGGTGATTCCCGGAGCCCGCCGCCCCCGGGCGCTGGGTTTGCAGGACGATGCCATTGAGCGGCTGGTGCGCTTTCCCGGTAGCAAGGGGCTGGTGACTACCAAGCCCACGGTCAAGCGGCCCGGCCAAGGCCCGCGTGCGCCGGTGGCAGGTCTGCCGAGGGCCGAACACGACAGCCAGGCCCCACACTACCAGCGCGTCTATCACCTGACCCCGGACAACCTCAAACCCTATGCGGCGCTACTCGCGCCCGGTTTGCTGGCAGACTGGGCCAGCGCGCCGCCGCAGGGTGAGTTGGTTGGGCTTTCTGCGTCGGTGGACGGCGTGCTGATCGGCCTGGCCATTGCCGAATGCGTTCAGCATCAAGAAGCCCCCGCCGCCCGCTTGCACTCTTTGGCAGTGCAGCCGCCCTGGCATGAGCGCGGTGTGGCAAACCGCTTAGTCAATGAATTGCAAGGCAGCTTTCAGCGGCCTTTGCTCGATACCCCTTTCGAATTAGCAACCTTCTCAGGAGAAGATCACCATGGCTGATCCCGTTTACCCCGCCGCAGGTGCTGCTGCAGTTAATCCATTTGGCCTGTCCATTGCCAGTGGCAACGGTGTCAACAATTACTTGACCCCAACCTTCGTTGACATCGACAACGATGGCGACTTCGATGCCTTTATCGGTTCGTTAGATGGCAACACAAAGTACTTCAAAAACATCGGTTCAGCCGCCACCCCTAACTTCGAAACCGCTATCACCAACCCCTTCGGTCTAGGCAATGTCGAAACATTTTCCAACACTGCCTTC
The DNA here is from genome assembly GCA_903870065.1 of uncultured beta proteobacterium. Taxonomy (GTDB): domain Bacteria; phylum Pseudomonadota; class Gammaproteobacteria; order Burkholderiales; family Burkholderiaceae_C; genus Allorhodoferax. The sequence continues at coordinate 1,263 of CAIQBN010000215.1, forward strand.
GTTGATATTGACAATGATGGCGACATGGATGTTTTTTTCGGGAACGGTACTGTCGCATTAAAATTTTTCAGAAATATCGGTACGGCCAGCGTCCCCGACTTCGCCGCAGATGTCGACAACCTACTCGGCCTGCCCAACCCATTCGGCCTGCCTGACGTTGGTTCTAAAACCAGCCCCACCTTCGCAGACATTGACGGCGATGGTGACAAGGATCTTTTTGTCGGCAACGTGTCCGGGGTAACGATCTATTTTCAGAACACTGGCACGTCTACCACCCCTACCTTTGCTGCACCCGTCACCAACGCCTTCGGCTTGGGCTTGGGCTTCAATGGGACAAGGGCCAGCCCCACCTTGGCTGATGTTGACGGCGATGGTGACCTGGATGCGTATATCGGCGGCTACGCAAATGGTTTGCCTTTGGTTTTTTATCGGAACATCGGCACAGTCACATCACCCAACTTCGCTGCTGGCGTCACAGGCGTCTTTGGCATCACCGTTACGAGTAACTTTGGAACCAGCCCGGAGTTCGTGGACCTGGATGGCGATGGAGACCTGGACCTTTTTATTGGTGACTACAACGATACAAGTGTTGGTCTGCGTTATTTCGTGAATTCCGCAGCAGTTACAGATACCACCGCGCCCACATTTGACGTACTCCCCGCTACAGCCAACGTCGCAGCCACATCGTTCGACCTGTCTGCCAGCATCGACGAAGGCGGCACCCTTTATTACGTGGTGGTTGCCAACAATGCTGCTGCCCCGACTGTGGCTGAAATCAAGGCGGGCCAGGCTTCGGGCGGTGGCGCCGCGCTCAAGTCTGGCAACTCAGCCGTTGGCACCACGCCATTCACCGGCACCTTCACCGTCACAGGCCTGACTGCCAGCACAAACTACGACGTTTACGTGGTGGCACAAGACGACGAGGGCACGCCCAACGTCATGGCCACGGCCACAAAGGTGGATGTGGCTACCAGCGCACCAGCCAACACCGCCCCCAGCGTCGCCACTCCCACAGCCATCACGCTGACCGACACTGCCGCTGCTGACACCTTCAGCAACACCACCGGCACGCTTGCAGCCACAGACACCGATGGCATCGCCAGTTATGGCATCGATACAGGCACCGGCGGCAGCACCACCATTGACAGCGTTACCTACGATGTCTCAAAAGCTGGAACCTACGGCACGCTGTACGTTAAGAGCAGCGATGGCGCTTATGTCTTCGTGCCCAACGCCAGCGCCATCAACGGTGTGGCCGCCGCTGCCACACCGTCAGAGACCTTCACCGTCACTGCCACCGACAGCAACGCCAGCTCGGCCACCGGCAACGCTACGCTGACGGTGAACGTGACCGGGGCGAATGACACGCCTACCGACATCGCCCTGTCGGCCAGCAGCATCACAACCTATGACGCAACCAACGCCACGGTAGGTGCTTTTTCGTCAACAGACGTGGACAGCGGCGACA
>CAIQBN010000216.1 GCA_903870065.1 uncultured beta proteobacterium
CAACTGGCCTGTACGCTGAGGTAGCAGGGGGGCCAGAAGGGCCGAGCCGTTGCCCGTGGCGGTATCCTGAGCAAAGCGAACATTCTCGGCCAGCGCGGCAAGTTCAGCAGCTGGCAGCCCGAGGTTCTCAAACAAGCGCGCGAATGCACGCATCCAGGGTTCAGACACTTTGCCCGACTCCTTGTCCACCAGGTTCAGCACATTCATGCGCGCCTGCAGATCGCTGATACTGCCGGACAAAAAAACCTGGTTGCTGGCATCCGTGCTGTCGGGCGCATTGTTTTTGTCGGCCGCCAAAAAGGTTGAAAGACGTGCCTCGGCCAAGGGGACTGACCACGGCTCCCCCAGGTGATCAGCTCCCCCCGAACGCGCGTCCTCACGCAAAATAAGGCGAGCCCAGTCCAGCGCTCCCGTCAGGATCCAGAGTGACTGTGTTCGCGTGCGCTCGGCGGTCTCCACCTCGATGCTGCGCCACTGTTCCCACAGTGCGGCAGCCGCCATGCTGGCCACCAGCGTGACCGTCAGCATGGCTGTCAAAAGGGCAGCGCCAGCTTGCCGGCACTTCATGACTTACCCCCGCCCAGCCCAAGACGCACCCAGTCGCGCGTCAGGGTGCCGCCAATGGCTTCGCCTGGCGGCAGTGACAGCACCAACCGAATGCCGTCAGGTAAATTGACTTCAACGCCAAGCGGCTTGGCGCTCGCCAGTGGCGGCGCTGCACCATCGCTGGACAGCGGGTTGGTCCAAGCATCGCCGCGGTAGTAAAAGACTTTCCATTCCTCCAGTGCGGTCACGGCGACCTCGAAACGCTTATCTGCGTCACTCGGATTCTGTGCCCACTGCGCGGCCCTGGACCACGCGTTCTGCAACTCTCCCCGGGTCACAACCGGTGGCGACTGCCAACGCAACCACTGCCCGGCACCATCGACACTGCGGCGCGCCCACGCCACTACCACTAAACCGGCGCCCGGTGAGGCAGTGCTGCGCCGCAAGACCCGTAATGCACGACCATCCCAGTCAAGCGCAGGCGTCATTGGCAATTGAACCATCCCATCCAGATCCGCGCTCCACTGGCCCAATGCAGCCTGCAGCGTCATGACCTGATCGGAGCGTCGCTGCAACTCGGACTGTGTGCGCGCCATACCATCCAGACCGCGCCAACTCAAACCCGCCATCAGCGCCATCACACCAATGGCAACCAACAGCTCGATCAGGGTAAAACCACGCACCCGCATCAGTATCTCCCAACCACCGTCGACAAGGCCAGCAAGGTATTCTCACTCTCCTCGACACGTGCCTCCACACGCAAGAAATTCGGATTGGGTGTGGGTCGAACCGACAGTGTGACCCCCAGGCTGCGCCCGCCCTGCTCACATGGCGTGGTGTTGTCGCCAACGGCAGGCATTTGGCGCGCCAGGCGAACTTGGACCAGCGCGTTTTCCGCGCACAGTTGCGCCAGCAGGAAATCAGATTGGCGTTCAGCATTGCGCGTCAAAGCGCCTGATGTGCGCACGCCAGCAGCCAATGCCACCGCTACGATGCCCAGTGCCACTAACACTTCGACTAGTGTGAAGCCACCGGACTTGAAAAATTGCGCCTTTTTCAAGCTCATGGCTGGCCCATGCGCAGTCCATCGTCTGACCGCACAGTAAACGGCCGAACGCCGTCAGTCGCAACGATCAGACTGCTCATCGGCTGAGAGAGTGTGCTCAGGCGGATGCGCTGCGGCCCGATGATGGGCTCTGGGCCGAGCACCACCGAACCCAACACAGTTGTCTGAACATCGACACCCAGCCAGAACGAAGGCAAACTGCCAGTCGTTGCGCCAGCGAATTCAAATCCTGTGTCGGTCACACGCCAGTGAACCGGGTTGGCCGTCATGCGCGATTGTGCGCGTGCCGACTCCAGCAGGGCCGCCAGCCGTTGCGCCTCACGCTCCAGTCGCGTTTGCGATGAATCACGCAATGCAAAACCCACGCCTGCGCTGGCAATAGCCATGATGGCAACGACGACAAGCAGCTCCAGCAGTGTGAAGCCTTTACTCCCAGCTGCCGACGTCTGCATTTTTACCCTCACCACCGGGCTGACCATCGGCGCCGAAGGAGAGCACGTCAACTTCGCCCCGCAACCCGGGATTGAGGTACTGGTAGGCACGACCCCAGGGGTCATTAGGCAGCTTGTCCAAATAGTGCTTCCAGTTGGGCGGAATCGGTCCTTCCCCGGGTTTGGTCAGCAGGGCCTGCAAACCCTGGGCGGAGGTCGGATAGCGTTGGTTATCCAGTTTGTAAAGCTTCAAGGCTTGCATCAGGTTATTGACATCGGTACGCGCCGCCGTGACCCGAGCGTCGTCGGCCCGATCCAGCACATTGGGAACAATCAGTGCTGCCAGCACGCCGATGATGACCAGCACCACCATCAGTTCGATCAGGGTAAAGCCCGCGCGCAGCATCCCCCGGTGGGGCAGGCAACTGGATGCAGGTCGACGCGAGAAGCGGGTTTGGAATGGTCGGGTTTTCATGTGTGAGTCAATCATAATCGCGCTATGCAAACAAATGCTTTCCAAACCTGGAGTATCCGGGCTGCGACATTCACGCTGGCGGCGCTGGCCGCGCTTAGTGCCGTCTTTTGGATCTTGAAGAGTACACAAAGCCACAGTGTATCGACTGCCGCTCCGATCATGGCTCCGGGGTTGGCGCCGCTCGACGCCAAATCATTGGCCAAAGCGCTGGGCGGCGGCGCTACATCCAACATGGCCGGTGCTGGGCCTGCATCCTCCGGGCGCGCGCCGTATTTGCTGGTTGGTGTCCTAGCCAGTGGCGCCGGCGGCGTTGGTGCCGCGCTCATTTCAGTCGATGGCAAGCCGGCCAAACCGTTTCGGGTCGGCACCGCAGTGGATGAAAATCTCGTTTTGCAGTCAGTTGCCGCCAGGCGGGCCCTGCTGGGACCTGCCATGAATACGCCGGCGCAAATCACGCTGGAATTGCCCCCGCTGAGCAAGTGATGTCGCGACTGGCGTTGCTTGACAGCGTGCGTGGAATTGCCGTGGTCTGGATGACGGTCTTCCACTTCGCATTCGATCTGAACCATTTCGGGTTCATCCAGCAGGATTTCTACCGGTCCCCGATTTGGACTGTGCAGCGCACCTGTATCCTGAGCCTGTTCCTGTTTTGTGCCGGCTTTGGCCAGGCGATCGCCGTGCAGGCAGGGCAGACTTGGTGGCGATTTTGGCGCCGCTGGGGCCAGATCGCCTTGTGTGCAATGGCGGTCAGTGTCGGATCAATACTGATGTTCCCGAACAGTTGGATCTATTTCGGTGTACTCCATGGCATTGCAGTCATGTTGGTCATTTGCCGAGTCACTACGTCATGGGGTGCCTGGTTGTGGCCTGCTGGCTTGTGCATGATCCTGCTGGGTCTGCTGGCACCAACAGTTCATGCAACTTTCCCTGCAGTCTTGCCGCTGGACTCCAGGGCGCTGAACTGGATCGGTCTGATCAGCCACAAACCGATCACTGAGGACTACGTTCCGTTGCTGCCTTGGTTGGGCGTCATGTGGTGGGGTATGGCTGCCGGTCGGACCGCGCACTCTCGCGGGTGGATCGATCGGCTTGATGTCGTCAAAACGAAAGCACCCAATCGCCAACTGAGCTGGATTGGCCGCTGGAGTCTGAGCTGGTACATGCTGCACCAGCCATTGCTGATCGGACTGCTGACCTTGGCCGCCGCTGCCCGCTAGCCATTGCGCCACTCAATACGCACGACCTTTTGTTACCTTTTCGCGACTAATTTTCCAGACGCCTTGCACACGCTCTAGCGACAGGGTTTTTTCAACCTTGTCCTTGTAGCTTGCCGATCCATACTCCTGTGGGAACGTTACATCGGCTGCCGTGGCATCACACTTGGTTGGCACAACTTGTCCAATGGTGACCTGAATAGCGCCCTGCTTACCAATACGGGCCCTGCGCAAAGCCTCCCAGGTCTTGCGATCCATTCCATTGGCGGGTACAAAATTGGTTGCGTAGGCTCCAAGATATTGAGTGACATCCTTGCGATTCCACGCCTCCAGCCACAAATTGACAGCCTTTGGCAATTCGGCACAGGCGTCATCACTTGCCTTGGACGCGATCGCCGCCAGAGCCGCGGCGCCCGTTGCCACAGCGGCGACCGCGGGCACGACGGCAGCAACCGATGGGGTGGCGGTCGCGGGTGCGGATAGAGACGCTGGTGCTGGTGCAGCCACTGCACCGCTAGCTGCAGTCAAGACAGGCGGGTTTGAACTCGAGATCAACCCGGCTGGACGCGAGTCAAACGTTCGATCAAGTGTCAACGACGGCAAAATCCGGTTGTTACATGCCAGCAACCCATCGTCTTCCTCCGCATCACCGGAGGCGTCGGGCATATTGTCTGCCAGTGGCTTGAGCTTGAGTGCGCCCAACAGACTTCCCGAGGTAGCCCGTACCCGCACTTCCGCAAGGTTCAGATCATGCTCGCCATTGATCAAAGACCTGCGCGCCTGGTACAACTCGTTTTCGGTGTCGAGCAAGTCCAACAACGAGCGCTGTCCTATCTCGAATTGCTGTTGATAGGCTTGCTTTGCTTTGGACGTCGACAACTCATGCTGGCTGAGCAACTTGAGCTGAGCCACCAAACGGATGGAGTCATTGAAGGCAATTTGGCCCGTCTGCCAGACATCGCGGCACGCTTTATCGCGCAGGTCAAACGCTGCATCAAGCTTGGCGGCGTACTGTTTGACTCGGCTTGAATCGCTGCCACCGCGGTACAGGTTATAGCTCAGCACGACTTCCAAGGCCGACGATGGATAGTCTCCACTGGCACCATCCCGGTTGGTCTCAAAGCTTTGTCGGGCCCGCAACTCAAGAGTGGGATACATCGCCGCACGGCGCACCGCACCGTCGGCGCGGTATGCGCGGATGTTGGCGACCGCGGCAAGAAAGTCCGGATTTCTTTTTGTCGCATCGGTCAAAAACTCGGTCCCGATGGGCAAAAATTCATCCAACGGCCCCAAAGGCGCCAGAGCTTCGGCAGGCGTGTCGCCGACTAGCCTCTGGTAACGCGCAGAGACATCGTGAAAGTTGCTGGCTTCGGTCAGCCAATTTGATTCGGCCAACGCCATACGCCCGGCGGCTTGCTCCAAATCGACCCGCCTGCCAACGCCAGCCGTTACTTTTTGGCTTATGCGGTCGTGCACTTCCTGGTGGGTGGCGTAGTTCTCTCCAGCAAGGCGAATCAATTCGCGATAACGCAACACGTCGATATAGGCGCGCGCTGCCTCCAGTCCGGTTTGGTTACTGCTGGAAACCAACTCAAAGTAGGCCGCCTGCTGGGCGTAGCTCAGCCGACGACTCTCATGTAATGAAGCAAATCCGTCGAACAGTGTTTGCCGAAGTTGAAGTGTTGCCCTGTTGGACTGGTAATTCAGGGCGGACGACAGGCTGGGATTGGATAACTGATTTGCACCGGTGGCTGCCTCCAGGTCAATGCGAGGTTGCCATGCACCATCGCCCGCACTTTTGTCGTGTTGCGCGGCCTGCAGATTGTGAAAACGCAGTTTGACCTCCGGGTTGTGCAAAATCGCCCGCTCAACAGCGTCCTTGAGGTTGGTGGGTGATCGCGCCGCGGCAGGCGCCGGTGACTGCGCCAACGCCCAACCCGAGCTAAGCGCGGCTGCAATAGTCAGCGCAATGGTGCGTGGAACATGGTGTTTTGTCATCAGAATTTCAGTGTTTTTGTTCTACAAGCGGCGATTGCGGTCGATTCAGGATATGCTAAAAACATAAAGGAATGGCCGAGCAGGGCTCCATTTTCCATCATGTCGCGCCACTTCTTTTCGTAGCCGCTTGGCGTGGGCAACACATTTCTGAGGGATTTGCGATGAATTTCACGGTTTGTAGACCATTGTCATTGACAGCCATTTTTCTGGGCGTCGCGTTTGCCCACCATTCCGCTCTGGCTCAGACCAAGTTTGCGACCATCGGAACCGGCGGCATTACTGGCGTTTATTACGCAGCGGGAGGCGCCTTATGCCGGGTCATCAATCGCGATCGGGCCACGAACGGAATTCGTTGCTCGGTTGAGGCAACGCCCGGGTCGCTAGTCAATATTGACTCCCTCAAGCGTAATTCGATCAATTTCGCTATTGTGCAGGGCGACTTACATTTCCAGGCAGTCAAGGGAGAAGGTGTATTTGCAAAGAATGGTGTCCAGGAAAACCTGCGTTCAGTTCTATCGCTGCACCCGGAAGCGCTCACCATTCTGAGCGGCAAGGACGTTGGCGCCAAAGGTATTGACGACCTGAAGGGGCGGCGCTTTGGCCTGGGCATGCTCGGTTCGGGCGGGCGGGCGACGACCGAAAAATTACTGCAGCTCTCCAATTGGAAGAACACCGATTTTGGCGCGGTGACTGAACGCACAGCAGACGAGCAGGGCCACGCTTTGTGTGAAAACAAAATTGACGGATTTGCCTATGTTGTTGGACATCCGGCACCCAATGTGATGCGTACGATCAAAGATTGCGGCGCCACGCTGATCGCGGTTGACGGGCCCGGTGTTGCAGCACTTTTGAAGGAATTTCCGTATTACGTCAAAGCGGATATCGCGGGCGGCATCTACCCGAATCACGGCAATGCAGTGCCCACCGTCGGCATGCTTGCATCGCTGGTAACCACGGACTCTGTTCCCGACGCCATGGTTTATGCAGTGGTCAAGTCGGTCTTTGCGAATATTGACGAGTTAAGAGGCCTGCATCCCGCACTGGCCCGACTGGATCCCAAGAAAATGGTCAGTGATGGTCTGATCGCTCCGATTCATCCTGGCGCTCTGCAGTTCTACAAGGAAAAAGGCTGGCTCTAGGCTTTGCGCCGTGTCGACCACGATCCCGACGTCGCAGGTGTTGCACAATCCAAGCGATGACTTGTACGTCACTGTACTTGCTGACAAGAAGCCTGGCGCCATCGCGATGGGGCGGTCTGGCACTGCTGACTTTTCTTTGCATTTTCGGACAGGCCGCCTATAGCGGAGCTGACTTCGAGCGTCTCCTGGTTTCACTAACGCAACGCTGGGGGCCGGGCGCAACACC
>CAIQBN010000217.1 GCA_903870065.1 uncultured beta proteobacterium
CGCACTCAACGGCACCTTGCTGATGGGCTTCAACCAGCTCGCCGACAACGGTGCGCAAAGCCAATCGAACGCAAGCCGTTTGGCCAAGACACACGCCACGCCATCGGTTGAACACCAGCGTGTGGTGGTGACCGCACGCCAGGCCTGAGCCATATTTACACCATGGCCGTTTCAAACAAAACGTTTGCGGCAATGGTGCTGGCAGCCTTCGCCAGCACCTTGACCCTGTCGTCACACGCTTGGGAATGGCGCTTCAATAACCGGGTCGCTGGGTCGGGCCAGATCACCAAGGTGCAGCGGGCTGTGCAGGGCTTCAAAGGCATTGATCTGGAAGTGCCCGCGCAAGTGGAAGTCGTGCAGGGCGACTTGGAAGGTGTAGGCATCGAGACCGACGACAACATCGTCCCGCTGATCGAGACCGTGGTTGAAAAAAACCAGCTCAAAATCCGCCTGGCCCAGCGCGGCAGCGGCATCAAACCCAGCAGTCTGAAGATCACGGTGCAGGCGCGTACCTTGGAGAGCATGGCCATTTCGGGCGCTGGCAGTTTTCAGGCAGACCGGCTCACAGGCGCCGCGCTGGCTACGCGCATTTCTGGCTCGGGCGACATCCGTATCCGTGCCCTGGATGTTGACACTTTGGCGCTGGCGATTTCGGGCAACGGCGACTTCACCGCCGCAGGCCGCGCGGACACGGTGCGTATCGGCATCTCGGGAGCGGGTGACGTGAAAACGGCGGGTTTGGCCTCCAAACACGCCAAACTGAGCATTTCTGGTTCGGGCGACGCCAAGCTGTGGGCGACTGAGTCGCTCGCCATCAGCATTTCTGGCACGGGTGATGTGGGTTACTACGGTGACGCAGCCGTCACGCAGTCGGTGTCGGGTGTCGGACGTATCAAAAAGATGGGGAGTAAACCGTGAACCACTTTCTAAAAGAGAACCGCGGATTCATCATCTTCCTGATCAGCTTTGGCTTTTTCCGGTTGGCCATTGCTGACTGGAACCCGATCCCCTCGGGCTCCATGCGCCCGACCCTGCTGGAGGGCGATGTCGTGCTGGTCAACCGACTGGCCTATGACTTCAAACTCCCGTTGAGCGACACCTCGCTGGTCCCAACGGGCGAACCGCAGCGTGGCGATGTCATCACCTTCAGTTCACCCACCGATGGAATCCGGCTGATCAAACGCCTGGTGGCGCTGCCGGGTGACGTGGTGGAAATGCGCGATGAGGTTCTGACCATCAATGGCGAACGAGCCGAGTACGCAGACCCCACGTTGTCGGTTGAGCCACTGGACGGTGCAGCCACCACGCAAGCGCTGCACATCACCGAACGCATCGGTGGCAGCGAGCGGACGGTGCAGTTTCTGCCGCAGGTTGCCGCGCGGCGCAACTTTGGCCCCGTGGTGTTGCCCAAGGACCAGTACTTCTTTTTGGGTGACAACCGTGACAACAGTGCCGACTCGCGCTATATCGGCCTGGTGCCACGCCACTTGCTGATTGGCAAGGCTCACCATGTGGTCCTGTCGGCTGACATCAAGGGCAACTGGTTGCCCCGCCTGGGCCGCACCGCGCAGGCCATCCTGTAGCTGGCGCCAAAACGCCCGCCGCCGCCCACCGTGGGTGGTCTGGCGCTGGTGACCGGTCCCAATGCACGGGGCGCCAGCCGCGCCACCGCTTGACGCCGCGCACGCTGCGCGCCTACCATAGGCGACGGATTCAACCTGGATCATGCGGTTAAACATGCTCAAGCGCTTCGTGCAAATCCTGATCTTCTCGCTGCTGGGAGTGGCCTGTGCTCCGGCGCTGGGGTATGACCTGGACACGCTGGGCGTGCCCAAGTTTGTCGGGACGCACTACATCGATCTCAGCAAGATTTACCAGATCTCCAAGTTTCGCTCCAGCGCCGGGCACGACTATTCTGACGACACAGAAAAGTGCCGTTCCATGAAGCACTACTTCATGCGACCCGATGCCACCACCGCAATCTGGTCGCCGGTGGCGGGAACGGTGACGCAGATGCGTGATGACTTTGTGGGAACCCAGGTGCACATCAAGGCGGATGTACAGCCCGATTTCACTTTCATTGTTTTTCACGTGGCGCTGGCCAGGCCCTTGCTGCTGGGCGAGCACCTGGCCGAGGGTCAGTTGTTGGGCACCCATGTCGGATTGCAGACGTTCTCTGACATTGCGGTAGCGGTCAACGCCGCCGGAGGCTACCGGCTGGTGTCTTATTTCGACACGCTAACCGACGCGGCCTTTGCACCATTGCAGTCACGTGGCATCACCTCGCCCGCACAGCTGAGCTTCACCAGGGCCGAGCGGGACGCCGCGCCCTTCCTGTGTTCAGGGCAGGTATTCTCAAACCTGAAGGCACAACCCGATACCGACTACATTTCTCTGACAGGTGGTGCGCCACCCACGTCCTCTAGCTTGGTGGTGGGTCCCATTACCGAGCGGTCGATTCTCCTGACCGTGTCGCCGCCGGAACCGGTGCTGGGCCTGACTGGCGGTGTGTTTGTAGTGGCGACTTTGCCGCCAACGGTGGGCGGCGGTATCTCTTTGATGTCCGGCACGGGCGCATGGTCACCCTATCGGGGTTGCGAAAACGCCCCGGCGGCGCTGCAGGGCATGCTGTATGCGGGGGCAGGCGTGAATGTACTACCGGTTCCAATGGATTTATCGGTACTGCAGGGCACCGCGCTGTATGTTGGTTACGGGATCGGCTCAACTTCGTCGATAGCCTGCCGCAACATGCTCGACGCCAAGAGCTTTGGGTTGGCCTACACCATCGACTAAGCACGCTTTTGCGCTGGCCTGGGTGATTCGAACCTGCCAGAACATGATGTCATCGTGTCGCCGGAGTGCCCTGACCTGAACTTTGCGGCGAGGTGGGATGCTCGCTGTTCGTCCGCGGCGCACTGGGGGTCTGGTTTTCCTACCAGGAGAACAGACAGGCGCTCATACTTTTGCAACAGGAAAAAGCCCGCAGCGCTGCTGAACGGATCGGTCAGATCCTGTTTGACCTGGAGCAAAAGATCGGCACCGCGGCGGCACCGCAACATGGTGTGTCCCACTTGGAGCAGCGCATGGTGGACTCTAACGGTCACCTGATCGCCCACCCGGACATCGGACTGGTGCTCAAGCACAGCAACATGACTGGCCTTCCACAGGTCCGCGCCGCCATCGCCGAGCCAGGGCGCGACAGCGGCGAACTTGGCAACGCAACGAACCTTGTTGGCCAAAGTGTGCTGACCGCTTTTGGCGTCATTCCCTACCTCGGTTGGATCGTTTTCGTTGAAGAGCCCATGGCGCATGGCCTACCAGCCCCTGTACGCACAGGCGACGAACTCGAAGAGCTTGCTGACGAGTTCAATCGCATGTCAGCCCAACTTCATGACTCCTACACATCGTTGGAGCGAAAAGTGGCCTTGCGTACACGGGAACTGACCCGCAGCGCCCAAATGTTGCATGAAGCGCAGCGCATCGCGGGCCTTGGCAGTTTTACCTACGCCCGCACCGCACGCGGATGGGCCACACTGATTCATCCAGACGATCTGATCACCTTGAAGAATGCGTTTCAATCCGAGGTTATCAACAAGAAAACGGCGATGGACAACGTGCTGCGCATCATCCGC
>CAIQBN010000218.1 GCA_903870065.1 uncultured beta proteobacterium
CCGCAAACCATCGAGGTCGTCCAGACCCGCGCCGCACCGCTGGGCATTATTGTCAAGGTCATCAAATCGACCGAAGAGTGGCACGCTGCCATCGCCGGCGACGACTACTTCGCCGCCCTGAACCAGTACCCCGCCAGCAGCGGCTGGCTGGCCGACTGGAAGCAGGACGCCGATTTCATTCACACCAAGAACGCGGCCTTCATTCTGGCGGCCGACCTGCTGGCTCTGACCCTGCTGGTGCCACCGGGCGAAATGGGCGCGGACATCGCCATCGGCACCACCCAGCGCTTTGGTATGCCCTTATGCAATGGTGGCCCGCACGCCGCCTACATGGCCTGCCGCGACGAATACAAGCGCTCCATGCCGGGCCGCCTGGTTGGGGTTAGCGTCGACACGCACGGCAACCCGGCCTACCGCCTGGCGCTGCAAACGCGCGAACAACACATCCGCCGCGAGAAAGCCACCTCCAACATCTGCACCGCACAGGTGCTGCCAGCCGTGGTGGCCAGCATGTATGCCGCCTACCACGGACCGGAAGGCCTCAAGCGTATCGCGCAGCGGGTGGCAACCTTTACAGCGATCCTGGCCAAGGGTTTGGCACAGTTGGGTGTCACGGCCATGCACCATGCAACGGCCTTTGACACCCTGTGTCTCAAAACCGATGACGCTACCCAAAGCATAGCTTCTAACGCCGTATCGGCGAGGGCTAACGTCCGAATTGCCTGGAACAACTACATTTGCGTCTCGCTCGACGAAACCACCACACGGGAAGACCTGGTGCTGATCTGGTCCTTCTTCGCCAAGCCTGGCCAGGCCCTGCCGACCGTCGAAACGCTGGAAGCCAACATCGAGCTGCTGATCCCCGCGGCGCTGCGCCGCACCAGTGCATTCTTGACGCACCCCGTCTTCAACACCTACCATTCCGAGACCGGCATGCTGCGCTACATCCGCATGCTCTCGGACAAGGACCTAGCGCTGGACCGCAGCATGATCCCGCTGGGCAGCTGCACCATGAAGCTCAACGCAACCAGCGAGATGATTCCCATCACATGGCCGGAGTTTGCCAACATCCACCCCTTCTGCCCCGCCGACCAGCGCGAAGGTTATGCCGAACTGGACGCGCAACTGCGGTCCTGGCTGTGCGCCGCCACCGGCTACGCCGGCATCAGTCTGCAGCCCAATGCCGGAAGTCAGGGTGAGTACGCCGGACTGTTGGTAATCAAGGCATGGCACGCATCGCGAGGCGATGGCCACCGCAATATCTGCCTGATCCCGAGCAGCGCGCACGGCACCAACCCCGCCAGCGCGATGATGGTCGGCCTGACCGTGGTCGTGACCAAGTGTGACGAACGCGGCAATGTCGACATGGCCGACCTGCAAGCGAAATGCGAACAGCACAGCGCCAACCTGGCAGCGGTGATGATCACCTACCCCAGCACACACGGCGTGTTCGAGACCAGCGTAAAAGAGTTGTGCACCTTGGTGCACAGCCACGGCGGCCGGGTCTACGTGGACGGCGCCAACATGAACGCGCTGGTGGGCACCGCCGCCCCCGGCGAGTTTGGCGGTGACGTGAGCCACCTCAACCTGCACAAAACCTTTTGCATCCCCCACGGCGGTGGCGGCCCCGGTGTCGGCCCCGTTTGCGTGGTCGAAGATCTGGTGCCCTTCCTGCCCGGACACGCCACCGGCGGCGTCACCGGCACGGGTGCCGTCAGTGCCGCGCCCCTGGGCAACGCAGCGGTGTTGCCGATCAGCTGGATGTACTGCCGCATGATGGGCCCGGACGGTTTGACGCACGCTACTGAAGCAGCCATCCTGGCGGCCAACTACATCAGCGCACGGCTGAAAGGCTTCTACCCCACGCTGTACGCATCAGAGAACGGCCATGTAGCCCATGAGTGCATTCTGGACTTGCGCCCGCTCAAGGACACCAGCGGCGTGATGGCCGAAGATGTGGCCAAACGCCTGATGGACTACGGCTTCCATGCACCCACCCTGTCCTTCCCGGTGCCCAACACGCTGATGGTGGAGCCCACCGAGAGCGAGACCCTGGCCGAGCTGGACCGCTTCATCAACGCCATGATCGCCATCCGCGGCGAAATCACCAAGGTGGAAAAAGGTGAGTGGCCGCAGGACAACAACCCGCTCAAACACGCGCCACACACCGCGGCCAGCCTGTTGGGACCCGATTGGGAGCGCCCGTATTCCCGTGAGACTGCGGCCTTTCCGGTGGCCACGCTCAAGGCCGTGAAGTACTGGCCCGCAATTGGCCGCGTCGACAATGTGTACGGCGACCGCAACCTGTTCTGCAGTTGCGTGCCGGTGGGGGAATAAGATGCGTGCGTGCCCCAACGGGCGCGCCCTTCGCCGCCTGGCGGGCAGGGACTTGAGTTCGACCGATGCAGTGCCGACGCCTGTACGATTGCTCTGTTTAATTTTTCATTTCCACCGACACCACCATGCGTCTACTCCCCCCACGTCTCCCGCGATCACTGCTGTGCCCCATCGGCATACTCGGTGCGTTCGCACTCACGTTCGCAGCAGGATGCGGCGGCGGTGGGTCTGGTGACACCACAACGCGGCCAGCCGGGTCTGCCAAATTCAGCTCAGTAGACAGTCGCCCTATCACTGAATGCATCAAAGACAACGCGACGGGTTTGGTTTGGGAGGTCAAATCGTCCAGTGGATTACGTTCAGGCAGCGCGACCTACACCCATTTCGACAGCACGGTAGTACCGCAGCTCCGATCGGGTACCGGCTACGTGCCCGCCACACAGGCTCAAGTGGATGCGCCAACCAACTCAATTGGCTATCGAAACGCGATCAATGCTGCGGCCCTCTGCGGCTACACCAACTGGCGCTTGCCCAGTCGCGACGAACTCAAGGGCTTGGTTGAGCCCAAGGCATCTCCTACTGCGGCAACTATTGATACAGTCTGGTTTCCAAACACCCCGAGTTTTGTGTATTGGACTGCCTCCCCCTTTGAAGGCAATGCCAGTTACGCATGGCTGATTGACTTTTTCGATGGCGAGGCCGTTGTCAGTTTTGACCGCAATGCGGGCGCCCATATTCGGCTGGTGCGTTGACTCCCACAATAGAGAGATAAGCATGGCCGTTTCGGTATTTGACCTGTTCAAGATTGGCATCGGTCCTAGCAGTTCCCACACGGTGGGTCCCATGCGGGCAGCGCGCCAATTTGTGCTGCGGCTGCAGCAAAGCGACTTGCTTACGCAAACCGCAACGGTGCGATGCTACCTGCATGGATCCCTGGGCGCGACCGGCAAGGGCCATGCCAGCGATGTAGCGGTGTTGCTGGGGCTCATGGGGCTGGAGCCCGACCGGGTCGAGATCGACCAAATTGCGGGCTTGTTATCCGGGATTCGAAACAGCCAAAGCATCGCGCTGGCGGGCATCCACACGATTGTGTTTCGAGAGCGCGACGACCTGGTTTTTTTACGGGCGCCGCTAAGTTTTCATGCCAACGGCATGCGCTTTATAGGGTTGGATAGTGCCGGCCAAGAGATTGCCAACCGGGTTTATTACTCGGTGGGCGGTGGCTTCATCCTGAGTGACGAAGTCGCAAGTGATGGAACCAGCCAAAAAGTCATCGCGCCCGATGCGACCGTGCTGCCGCTGGCATTCACCAGCGGAGATGAACTTCTGGCGTTGGCCGAGTCCAACAATTTGAGCATTGCAGACATCATGCGGCGTAACGAGCGCCATTGGCGCAGCGCTGCGCAAATCGATGCAGGCTTGCTGCAAATTTGGCAGGTCATGCAGGACTGTGTGCG
>CAIQBN010000219.1 GCA_903870065.1 uncultured beta proteobacterium
CACCAGCGACGCGATGCGCGCCATGACATGACGGGAGTTGGCAAAAATGAGCGGCGCATAGGGTCGGTAAACCAGCAGGCCGGGGATGTGTTCACCTTCGTTGTCGTCTTTGCAATCATGGAATTTGCCATCATGGGGCATACGTCGCAGCACGGCGTCACCTGGGCGGGAAATTTCCACCAGCACCGCAATGAGCGAGACCAGCATGCCCAAAATAATGCCGGGCACCACACCAGCCACCAAAATGGCTACTGTCACCCCCATCGCAATGCCAAACTCCATCGGGTCAATGCGCCACATGCGCACCAGCGATGCCGCTTCCAGCATGCTGACCGCCGTGACAACCAGAATGGCGCCCAGCGCCACTTTGGGTAAATGGGCAATCACGCCGGTCAAGAAAGACAGAAAGAGCAGCAAACCCGCTGCAGCCACCAATTGCGCCACCTGGGATCGTGCGCCTGCCGCATCGGCAACTGCGGTGCGGGTCTGGCTGGCCGATACAGCAAACCCCTGCCACAGTGCAGCCAGCACATTGGCCGCACCCAGTGCCACCAGTTCCTGATTGGGGTTGACCTCATCCTGATGCTTTTCTGCAAACGACTGTGCCAGAAGGATTCCATCGGAAAATGTCAAAAAAGCCAGCGCCAATGCTGCCGGGGCCAGCGCGGCAATGTCGGCAAACCGGATCGCAAACAAGGCCGGTTGCGGTACGCCCTGCGGCACGGTGCCCACCAGCGCAATGCCGTGTTGGGGCAGGTCCGCGATGAGTGCCAAGCCGGCGGCCACTGCGCAGACCAGCAACGCAGCCGGTAAGCGCGGCCACCAGCGCCTGAGGCTGCCGAGCAGCGCAACCAGCCCTGCACCCAGTATCAGCGTGGGTGTATGGGTGTTGGGCAGTTGCGCAGCAAGGGATGCCAGCAGGGGGAAAAAATCGTCGCCGCTGGTGGGTACTCCAAACAGCTTGCCCAGCTGGGTGGCCATGAGCAGCAGCGATGCTCCATTGAGATAACCCACCATGACCGGGCGCGACAGCAGGTCGGCCACCGAACCCAGGCGCAGGCGGGCTGCAAACAAAAGCACCGCGCCGCTGAGCAGCGCCAACTCGGCCGCCAACGTGGCGGTGCGCGCCAGATCACCCCCCGCCAGCGGCAATATGACTGATCCGGCAAGCAAGCCAATGGCAGCATCCGGCCCGGCAATCACCTGGCGCGAGCTGGCAAACAGTGCATAACCAACGCAGGCCGCCAGGGCCGCATATAACCCCGTCACGGGTGGCAAGTGCACCAGTTCGGCATAGGCCAGAACGGAGGGAATCATGACCACGCAGGCCGACAGGCCGGCCAGCACATCGCGTGATAGCCAGGCCATGGGGTAATTCTGCAGAACGCCCACCAGGGGTATCCAGTGCAGTTTGGATGCAGTGTGTGAGTCTTTCATGGTCTGCAGTCAATCCTACGCGATCGGGCTACCGGCAGGAGTCACCTGGGGGCGATTCGTCTGTGCAGCTGGCGCGTTCCCGGTGATACTTCTGGCATGACTACTGCCAGTTTTCCGGCCCAGCCATTGGCCGCACGCGCGCTGCGTGATTTCCTGGTCCACAGCGGGCATGTACCGCTGGTATTGCTGATACTGGAGGCATTGCTGGCGCGGCCGGGTTATTTCATGCGTGTTGATCCCTATTTGCTGCTGGCGGCGGGCCTGGTGCAAGCCGGTGTGACGCAATGGCAGGCCGAGCGCAGACAGATTCGACCCTTGTTCACCGATTTAACCGGTCCACTGTTTTACTCAGTGACCGAAGTGCTGTTTGAAGGGGGTGACTTTTTCCTGCAGTGGCATCACCAGGCGTATTGGGGCTTTGCCATTGGCTTTGGTGTGTTGCATGCATTGCAGGGCAGTCGAGCCCATTGGGATACGGTCCTGGTCACACTGGAGAACGTCTTGCGGTCATCCATACCCTTGGCGCTTTACGCCTTGTTTGAGGCCCGTAGCAAAGGCGTCGCGCTCTCCGTCGATGATTTTTTTGGTGATCGCGCCCACACATTCCTGGCCATTGTGTTGCTGCTCCTGGGCTTGCTGCTGGGCTTTGCCGAGGTCAGCCTGCGCCGCTCCTTGACCAAGATTCACGCCCTGACGGCGCAGTTGCGCCAGTACTCCGAGTGGTCGCTGGGGCGTGGCATTTTGAACAAAGCCATTGATGACGCCACCACCCTGTCGCTCAAGCGGGTAGACCGGGCGATCGTGTTCATGGATATCCGTGGCTTTACCGCATGGAGTGAGCAGC
>CAIQBN010000220.1 GCA_903870065.1 uncultured beta proteobacterium
GCAGCTTCTCGACTAGGCTCAAGCACCAGCGTGCGAGGCGTACGGTAAACGTAGGGCGACACCACCATGGGGCGATGTCTGCCGTGTTCGCGGGTCAGTAAGTCGGACAAACGGCCTATCGGCACCAGTTCCGTGGCCGCAGAGATACCGGTTTCCTCCTGCAATTCACGCAACGCGGCGCCTCTTGTGCTGGCGTCAGTCGGGTCCACCCGCCCACCGGGGAAGGATACATGCCCAGACCAGGGGTCACCCGCGCGCTCGGCACGTCGCATGAGCAGCAAGCCGGGCTCGCTGCTATCGCCACTGATTCCGTGCTCTGCAATCAGCAGTATGACCCCGCAACGTGCTACCCAATGGCGACCGGGAAGGCGCCGCGCACTGTAGTGTTGCATGCGAGTGGTCAGGGTATCGAGGGAAATCAACAATTGTCCCTGCATTTTTTGGACTTGCCGGTAAGATTCATAAGATATGAAAAAACTTCGTAAGTTCGCGCAGCTATTGTTCGCCATCGCGCCCATTGTCGTATTAAGTAACTCCACGCACGCATTTTCAAAAGAACCAATTCCTGCTGTGCCTGCAGCGACGGTAAGCACCATCACCTCATCCGCTGGCTTCTCCGCATCCAATGCGGCCGCCCTAGATGTTGCACTGCGCACTGCAACGCTAAAGGCTGGCGTGGTGTCCATGTCGGCAGCGATCGCTACCCGGGGTGAGCTCAGATGGGCCGGATCCTATGGATGGGCTGACATTGAAAGTCGTGCGCTTGCATCGCCCTCCACGCGCTACCGCACGGGCAGTGTGGCAAAGCCGATAACGGCCATGGCGATGATGCGGTTGGTAGACCGTGGACTACTGGAACTGGATACACCGGTGGGTACAAGCATCGCCGGGCTTACGGAGGAGTCCCGCCGGATCACTCCGCGGCAACTGGCGGCCCATGTATCCGGCATACGTCACTACGCGTTAATGGAGATATTGTCCAGCTCAGTAGGTTTCAATGGCCCTAAGCACTATGCAAGCGTCGCCGAAGGTTTGGACAGTTTTATAGGCGATAGATTACGGTTTGTACCTGGTACTAACTTCCTCTATTCGACATGGGGCTACTCGCTGTTATCACGCAAACTGGAATTGGCAGCCGGTTCTACTTTCCCGCAGATATTGCAAACATTTGTTTTTGAGCCCTGTGCCATGCAGGACACGGCGGTCGATGGAATCGCTCCCATGAAGTCGCGTGCGAGCTTCTATCAAGCGGAGAGTGGAAGCTACAGTTTGGCAGACCCCATGGACACTAGCAATCGCATTGCCGGAGGGGGTCTCGTGTCAACACCTTCAGATCTCGTGCGTCTTGCCATTTGTGCCGAGAAAGATAGCTTTCTGTCGCCGGCCGCGCGCAAGACGATGTGGACGCCGGCCGTCTTGGCAAACGGCCAGACCAATGAACAAAATTATGCGCTGGGATGGAGGATCGACACATCGACCAGACTATTTGGCAAAGACAAGCCCACGGCTATCATCCACCACGGTGGACAGCAAGAGGGTGGTGCCAGTTTCTTGGCCATCACACCTGCTATAGGCGTATCGGTGGCAGTGATGACCAATTCTGGAACCAGCGCCGCACGCCAAGCTGTGCAAGACACGGCTTATGAACTGATTCGCCAACTCAATGGTATTGAAAACTCAGGGCCGTTGGCTGGGCCACCAGAGCACAGTAAAACTGCATACACTTTGCAAACTGCCGTCGGCCGAAAAACTAACCACCCTGCGGAATTGGCGGTGGCAATAGAACGACATGCATTTCAAATGATGCACGTGCCTGCGGTCCACGAAATCACCGACTGAGCCCACTCCGCTTGAAGGCTTCGTCCAATCAGTCAGGCTAGAAGACTTTTAGCCTGCTCCTGGGCGATCGGCATAGAACGACGCATCTGACCACTGTTGGCCATCACGCGAAGTCCGAGATGCAGATTTGACTACTCACAAGCGGTGTTTCATTGCCCGGAGCTGAGCGTACTCGAATGACCGCTGTCACGCGGCCAGTTCATCAGTCGCTTCTTCCGCTTTGGCTCGGCTCCGGAAATTCAGACCAACGACCTGGACGGCAATAAACGCAGCATTGGAGCCAATGTGGATTACCAACGCGAGCCGCGCTTCGAATCCACGGGTAGACGCTGAGTGTTGCCAAATTCTGTCGTCAGTGAGCAAGAGCCCCTGGGGAATTGTTGAACTCATCAAAGTCCCGATAAACTGACCTCGATTCCGTAGCTCAAAACCTGTCTCTGCCCGACCTCATTCCCATGCCCATCAAAGACATCCCCGCCGAGGCACGCCCGCGCGAGAAGCTGC
>CAIQBN010000221.1 GCA_903870065.1 uncultured beta proteobacterium
AGTTCCTGGTCAATGCCCAAAACCTCGCTAACCGTGCCGGTGGCGACGCCCCACGGCCGGCGCGTCCAGACACCGCATCGCTCGATGAAATCCGCCTCACCGCAGGCAATGAACAACTGCTCGCGCGCTACAACCAGCGCGACCAACTCAGCGATTCGATTGACACCTGGAACGATCTGGCCGAGCGCATAGAAAAGCGTCTGCCATCCTGGAATACCCTCAAGCGCTTGCTGGCTCAGGTCAACGGGCTCTCCGGCGCTGAAGTGCTCGTCGCCCAGGTCACGCATATCGAGCAGCAACGGCAATTGCTGGAAGAGCCCGATGCGATTACGCCACTGGTCGCCAGCCTCACGCAATTACTGCGCGACGAACTGAACCGCTTGCACTCCGACTACCAGGCACGTCACCAAAAAGGCATGGCGCGTCTGGATGCCGATACCAATTGGCAGCAACTCGAGCCAGAGCAGCGCAACAGCTTGCTCAGCACGCAGAAGCTGACATTGGCCGATGCCCCCAAGGTCCAGGTCGCCAACACGGACGAAGTGCTGGCCACACTCGAGCGCTTGTCGCTTTCGTCATTCACAGATCGGGTGGCGGCGATCGATTCCCGTTTTGATGCCGTGCTGGTTTCCGCCGCCGAGTTGATGGAGCCCAAGGCGCAGTTCGTCAAATTGCCCAGCCGCACCATCAAGACCGATGCAGACATCGAAGCCTGGCTGGCGGACGCCAAAAAGGAAATTGCCCAAGCCCTGCAAAAAGGCCCGGTCATCCTTCACTAAGGTCAGAACACCATGCAAGCACTCGATAAAGACCTGCGCGGCGCGCTAGAAAAGACGGTCAAAGCGGCGCGTGAAACCGCCGAGATTGCGGCGTTCGCCGCGCTGGACCAACTCGGTGTCGGCCACGACAAACCCGAGGCATTTTTGTCCGACGCCGAGAAGGCGCTGCGCAACCGCCTGCGCACCCACGGCAAGCAACTTGGCGACGCCCGCGACTCGAAGAGCACGAACCCGACTTACGGTAAGCAGGAGGTCCAGCATCTGGTGCAGGAAGTCGCCTACCAACACTGGCACCGCATGCTGTTTGCCCGCTTCCTGGCCGACAATGATCTGCTGATGTACGACGGCGTTGCGGTCACCATCGAGGAATGTGACGAACTCGCCGCAGATGAAGGCGCCAAGAATGGCTGGGAGTTGGCCGGCAAGCTGGCAGCGCGCATGTTGCCGCAGGTATTCAAACCAGGCTCGCCGGTATTCGAACTCACCTTTGCCCCGGAGCATCAAAGCGAACTTGAGCGTTTGCTGAAAACACTCCCTGATGCCGTGTTCAAGGCTAGCGACAGTCTGGGCTGGGTGTATCAATTCTGGCAGGCTGACAACAAGGAGCGCATCAACAAGTCCGAAGTGAAGATTGGGGCTGACGAGTTGCCCGCCGTCACCCAACTGTTCACCGAGCCCTACATGGTGGCCTTCTTACTGCACAACTCGTTGGGCGCATGGTGGGTCACGCGGCGTCCAGAGACTCCGTGCCCGGTAGATCTGACCTATCTGCGCTTTGCACCCAGCGGGGACGGTAGCAATGCCGTCCCGCCAGCGCCGACTTTTGCAGGGCAAGTTCCTGCGGCCGGAAAATTCGAGGGCTGGCCAGACTCTTTGGCCGAACTTAAATTGTTGGACCCGTGCTGCGGGTCTGGCCATTTCCTGGTGGCCGCTTTCCTGATGTTGGTGCCCATGCGCATGGTGGCAGAGGGCTTGAGTGCCAAGGAGGCAGTCAATCGTGTCCTGGCCGAGAATATTCACGGCCTGGAGCTCGACCCACGCTGCGTTGAGATCGCCGTATTCGCGGTGGCGTTAGAGGCCTGGCGCTTTCCGGATACCGCAGGCAAGCCACTGGGCGTGCGGGAAATTCCAGCACCCAATATCGCGTGTTGTGGGCTTCAAGTAGGAGCTAAGGCAGAGGAATGGGAAGCCTTGGTACCGGATACTCATCGCAATGCGAGTCAACTGCGCACTGGATTAAGCCAGCTTCACGACACATTTTCCTTAGCTCCGCTTCTTGGCAGCTTGCTCGACCCGCGTAAGTCGCATAAGGGCGATCTATTCGAGGCTGACTACGAAGCGCTAAAAGATCTGTTAAATGAAGCACTAGCTCGCGAATCCTTAAAGGCCGAAAGTACTTGGGATATCGCTCTCGCCGCACAAGGTTTGCTTGAAGCAGCACGGATCCTCGAAGACAGTTACCACCTAGTCATTACAAATGTCCCTTACCTTGGCAGAGGTCAACATTCCGAACAGCTTAAGAGTTTTTGTGATTTGAATTACAGCAATGCCAAAGGGGATTTGGCAAATGTCTTCTTACAGCGTTGCATAGCGCTCGCTAAGGAAAACGGCGCCGGAGTAATACAAATCGTTATGCCGCAAAACTGGCTATTCCTTGGAAGCTATTCAAAGCAGCGCCGCGAATTATTACAGGCGGTTGAATGGAATTTCCTGGCAAGACTTGGGGAGCGCGGATTTGAAAGCACACAAGCTGCAGGCGCTTTTGTGATTCTTCTCACTCAAACTAACTCGATACCAAAAGCAAATAGCCAAATATGCGGGATCGACGCAAGTGCCGGAGCCGTTGCAGAAAAATCTGAAATGCTTCGATCAGGTCAAGTAGTAGGCGTTAGCCAGAGCAATCAGTTAAGCAACCCCGATTCAAGAATTCTTTTGGTAGAACTCAAGCAGCACGCCGAAGCGTTGGGGAAGTACGCGGATTCATATCAAGGCATTGTCACTGGCGACAAGAATAGATTTTGCTGCCAATTTTGGGAGGTTAACTTCGGGAAAGACTGGGACCCATTACAGACGTCATCCGAGGATGAGAATGAATACTCTGGACTTTCGTTGGCTGTTTTATGGCAAGAGGGCAAAGGTGATCTTCATCGATATGCAGCGGAAACTCGAGACCAATTGCATGACATGCACGAAAGTGGAAACAGGGCATGGGGAAGATTTGGGGTTGCAATAAACAGGATGCGAAATCTTCGCGGCGTACCGTACTTTGGCGACAAGTTTGAAAATAATCTTGCCGTTCTTGTCCCAAAACGTGAAGAGTATTTACCCGCATTAATTGCGTATTGCTCAAGCTCACAGTTTGCAAGCGATGTCCGCGAAATCGACATGAAAGTAAGTCTTACCAATGCAACTTTAGTTAAAGTTGGGTTTGACTACGAACATTGGAAACAAGTCGCGATTGATTCGTTTCACGGCGCAACACCAAAGCCACTTTCTAATGCTCCTACGCAGTGGATTTTCCACGGTCATCCGCAACCTTCGACCGATCCGCTTCAAGTTGCCGTTGCCCGTTTAGTCGGATACACGTGGCCAGCCGAAGTCGATGCCAAAATGGAGTTGTCCGACGAGGCGCGCGCATGGATTGCCCGCAGCAAGGTGCTCTCCAGTCATGCGGACAATGATGGAATCGTCTGCATTCCTCCAGTTGGCCAAGAATCATCGGCCAGTGACCGCCTGCTGAATTTGCTGGCAAACGCATATGGCGATGCTTGGAGCACAGACACTCTGGCACAGTTGCTGACCGTAGCCGATCATGCTGGCAAATCCCTGGAAACCTGGCTGCGCGATAAGTTTTTCACCCAGCACTGCGCGTTGTTCAGTAACCGTCCCTTTGTCTGGCATGTGTGGGATGGATTACGAGACGGCTTTTCAGCCCTAGTGAACTATCACAAGCTCGACTACAAGACGCTGGAGGCGTTGATCTACACCTACCTGGGTGACTGGATCGGCCGCCAAAAGCGTGACGCAGACAACGGTGTTGATGGTGCTCAGGAAAAATTGGCCGCTGCCGATGTTTTGAAAAAGCGCCTGGAGCTGATCCTGGCGGGCGAAGCGCCCTATGACATCTTTGTGCGCTGGAAGCCGATCGAGGAACAGCCCATTGGCTGGAACCCCGATCTAAACGACGGGGTGCGCTTGAATATTCGACCCTTCCTCTCGGTACCGGATGTGGGTAAGCGCGGTGCTGGTGTGTTGCGCGACAAACCGAAAAGCCTGCATTGGGAAAAGGATCGTGGCAGCGATGTGCCCACGGCACCCTGGTACGAGCTTGGTCTGCAATACGACGGCAAGGTTGGTGATCGTATTAATGACCACCACTTGAGCCTGGCCGAGAAACGCGCCGCGCGGGAGAAAGCCAAGTGAGTGCGTCAATCGAGATCGCTAAATGGGTTCAAAAAAAGCCCATGATCTTGATTCGCTTCGATGAGGCGTTTTCGGAGTCCTTGCACAATTCGCGGCAAGGCTTCGAGCATCTCACCATCGTCAAACCACACTCGGTTGTTCAGGAGTTCAAATTGCCGACGCTTTGCTTGCTGGAAATTCAAGAGCAAGGGTCATCGCGTTGCTACCTGGCCACCGCGACACGCAAGGTCGCAGTCAGCACTTTTGACTCTCGCCTGACCATCAAAAAGCTGCGGCCGATAACGCCGCCCTCACTGCAGGAACTTGGGGGCAAGCTCACCGATGCACGAATGAAGCGCATGTTCAGCGAGCGCATTCCAGCAGAGGGCCAATTCGCGAATCTTTCGCCGAAGCTCAGCGGTCATCTCATTGAAGTACTTGCGACAGATTCAGAGAATCAAGCAGCACTGGACACCGCGCTTTCACAGCTTCCAAAGCTGCGCCAGACGCCAAACGCCAGCTGGGCACAGGAAGATGCCATTCAAACCGCAATCGATGCCTTTGGCATTCGTGGCAATGCCAACCCCAATGAAGTTGCCATCAAAAAAGACGCATCATCGGGACTAAGCCTGTTTGGTGCCTACCTCTACGAAGACAATGTAGTGCACGCGGATGCGTGCCATTTGCCAGGATTTGATGCCATTGCCTCGGATGTCACCGGACGCGCTGTTTTTCAGAAAGCCGACGAACGCCTGGTGATTTATACCGCCAACAAGCTGCCCTTGGAAAAGATGCTCGGTGTTGATCTGATCTATATCAACGAAACCCGAGGCAATGTGGTCATGGTCCAGTACAAGATGCTGGAAGAAGGCAAGAAGGCCAAAGGTGACTGGAATTTTCGTCCGGACAAGCAGTTGCGGGACGAGATTGCGCGGATGAAGATTCCCGCCATTCAAGCTGCCCCAACTGACTATCGACTGAGCCGTAATCCGTTCTTCTTCAAGTTTGTGAAACGGAAAATCGTCGATGACTCGCATCAGTCGTTTCTCGTCTCGCTCGAGCATTTGAATCACATTCTCGCCACCCCTGCCGCCAAAGGGCCACGCGGCGGTGTCCGTATGAGCTATGACGCTTTGGATGGAACCTACCTGCGCGAAGCCGACATGATCGGACTGATCCGTTCCGGGTACGTGGGTACGCATGGGGCTGAAACAACAGCCCTCGCAAACATCATCGATGCGGTTGCGAAAGGTAATAAGGCGGTGGTTCTGGCCTGGCAGAGAAAAATACAAGAGAGCAACCCATGAGAGTAATCGAACACCTGGTCAAAACCCTACGCGATTCGGCTGTCTTCAACCCCGAGGTTCAGGTTGCCCCCTCGTGCATCTTGTGGCCGGATAAGGATCGCCAGTGGGAGGCTGTGATTCCGCGTTTGCAGAGCGAACTCGGCGAGTTGTTGGTCCTGGGCGACTACTCCGCTGAAAACCGGACAGGCCCCGCCGTTTGGCTGCGTTGTGTGATCGCCGGTAAGGCGGCAGATGTCACCTTGCCCACCGACCGCGTGCCGGTGTTTTATCTGCCAGGCGTGAGCCGCCAGGATTTGCGAGCCATCGAAGCCTGCCCGGATCTACTGAAGCCGTTGGCCGAGTTGCAGTATCGCGGGGTAATCTGGTCACAGGTCAATGCCAAGGACTGGACCATCATGGCTTTCCTGAAATCGGACCAGGGCGGCATGGGTCTGGATGTGGCTCAGGACAACGACGCCAAGAATGCAATGCAGTTGGCGCTGTATCGCTTGCTCGATGAAGAACTCGAACTGCTCAAAGGCAAGCGGCTGGACAAGGACTATTTCAATACTTTGCTGACGGGCGGCGACCCGGTTCGTGATCTCTTGCAATGGTTGGACTTGGGAGATGCTTTCCAGACCACACGCGGCGAGAATGAATGGAAGGCGTTTATCGAAGTCTGCAAGTCACAGATGGCGTTCAACCCGCAAAGCGATGGCGTGCTGGCCGGTGCCAACAAACTGGCAAACCGCGATGGCCCCTGGCATTCGGTATG
>CAIQBN010000222.1 GCA_903870065.1 uncultured beta proteobacterium
CCCCGCAGAGATCGAACGCAGGCAAGCGCGCCTGGCTGCGATTGAGGCAGCCAAAGCCCGGCTGGAAGAACGCCAACGTTTAAGCGACACACAGCGTGGTCGCACGCCAGACGACGAACGCCTCCCCAAGGACAAAGACGGTAAACCCAAAGGGGGCAAGCCTTACCAGCGTGACTTCGGTGTTCCTGCGCCCAAGACACAAGACAGCTTTACCGACCCACAATCACGCATCATGAAGCGTGCCGGGGGTGGGTTTGATTACAGCTATAACGCGCAAACCGCAGTGGACGAGACGGCACACATCATCGTGGCCGCTGAGGTTGTCAACACGAGTTCGGACGTACAACAACTGCCCTTGGTGCTCAAGGCCGTCAAAGAGCACACGGGCCAATCTGCAGCGCAGGTGTTGGCTGATGCAGGCTACCGTAGCGAAGCGGTGATGGCCGAACTGGCAATGACCCAACCCGATACCGAACTGGTCATCGCGCTGGGGCGAGAGGGCAAGGTGCTGGCCAAACCACGCGATGCTCAGCGCTACCCGCACACGACTGCCATGGCCGCCAAGTTCGAAACAGAACAGACAAAGATTGACTACCGCAAACGCAAGTGGATTGCTGAGCCTCCCAACGGCTGGGTCAAGAACGTGCTGGGGTTTAGGCAGTTCAGTATGCGGGGGTTGAAGAAGGCACAGGCCGAGTTCAAACTCGTTTGCATGGCGCTCAACCTGCGCAGAATGGGGGCCATGGCACCCAGTTGAAGAGAAGGTCGCTCAGAAAACTCGCATCTGGCGCGCCGGGTGGTTTCAAACCGCCACCAATTCACCACCAGCACAGGTGTTGATGGACGCGCTCACCATAGCCCAGACGACTTTGTGCCGCCAAATGGCACAGTCGGCTTCAGCGGAAAACTTCTGTCGCCCAGACTCCTAGATGCCTCACAGGCGCACTGGCTACTGCTTTTCTCACTGGGTCTGTTTACGCGGCGTGTTTTACCGTTTACGACGCGCAAAGCAAAATCCTGTACCGAGGTCCAAATACTCCAGTCGACTTGTCGTTGCAATTGCATCGGACCGTCCCGCTTGAATTCCCCGGTGGCGCCATGATGTTTTCGCCGGGTGACAACGGCTGCCCAGAGGTTGACACGCGCATTGACGCACAGGCCGCCTCGCTGGCTGCCAAGGCTGGCAGCAGTCAGTCTGCATTAAACGGCTTGGCTAATTTCATTGTGGGTGGTGCAAACGAATCGCCGTCTGACTACAACACAGCCAGCAGTTATGGGGGTGGCGGCTACAGTGGAGCCAGCAGGCGCACTGCCGGTACAGAAGTTCACGTGCGTGGTCACACCAGGGCCAATGGTGTTTATGTGTCTGCGCACACAAGAGCAGCACCAGGGCGCGGACGCAGATAGTGTGCTGATCGCCAAAATGAGCAATGCCCTTTTATGCCTTTCCCTCGCGCTGGTTTGTTGCAGCGTCAATGCTGAAACCATTACAGGCCATGTTGTTGTTCGGTGTGCCCGATGGCGACACCATTACGGTGCTAGATGCCGACAAGGTTCAACACAAGATTCGACTTGCTGGAATTGATGCCCAAGAGAAGAAGCAGCCGTTTGGACAGCGCTCAAAGGAAAGCCTGAGCGATTTGGTGTTTTCCAAGGCCGTCACCGTCGACACCAACAAGCGAGACCGCTATGGCCGTGAGGTTGGCAAGGTGCTGGTGAATGGCCTGGACGCCAATCTTGTACAGGTGCAACGGGGCTTTGCTTGGCATTACAAGGCCTATGAACGTGAGCAA
>CAIQBN010000223.1 GCA_903870065.1 uncultured beta proteobacterium
CCGCATAGCCTGTCGTCCCGACTTCATGGAAATCGTTAAAGCCTACCAGCCCACCGGCACTCCCATTGACAGCTGACACAGCACCAAGCGCATACGTGTTGGCAATGGTGCCTAGGTTGTAGCCCACCAATCCACCCGCGAACGTGTTTTCAGCATGTATGGCGGCCGACGAGTAACTCGATTGGATGTCGCCCTCGTTTTGGCCTACCAGCCCCCCGACATGGGAACTGCCTTGAATATCGGCCGCAGAGTCAACACTAGCTAAGGTGGTCCCCTGTCCCCTCGGGAGAGGAATGGCAGCCGAGTAGCTGTTGCTCACGTGGCCACGGTTCAAACCCACCAGGGCCCCCACGTTGTCCTTGCCACGAACTTGCGCACCCTCGAGCGCCACATTGGTGACCACCCCGGTAAGGCCCACCAAGCCAAACAGGCCGACGTTGTCTGCAGTAGGCGTATTGATATTCAACCCGCTGATGATTTGGCCCAGGCCGTTGAATTTGCCGGTGAACGGGTTCGTTAAGTCGCCAATAGGAGCACTCAAACTCGAAACATCAAGATCCTTACCCAACGCAAAGTTACCTTGGTAGTCCGTAGGGACGCCCTCTGGTACATTCGCCGGATTTCCTACCGCCAGCAAACCCCGCCCGCTGTAGCTGCCGACGTCGTTCACCAGCATCCAGGATGTCAGGTTGCCTTGCACATTCGCGGAGAAGTCCGTGGGATTGCTATAGCTACTCGGGTTGTAGTAGATGTTGGTTCGCCCGAGCCCTGTAGTGTGGACCTGAGGAACAGTATCATAAAAGTTCAACGACTGCCCGCAATTTGAATCCACGTCAGTACACGCCCCGCCGCTGTCCACTCGCAAACTAATGTTGCCCTTGTCGGAGTTAGTATTGATCTGCCCATAAACATAAATACTGTCTGCCGCAGCGATTGAAATATTGGCGCCATATCCATCGATTGCGCTAAATGAGGGGCCACCGCGGGCATCAATATTGGTAACCTGCACATAAGAGACATCGGAAGCGATAGTGATCAAACCACCCCCACTGGTAAACACCAAAGGCCCAATGGCAGCTCCGCCTGCGGTCGTAAGCGTAGTGGCATTGATATAGTCGCCCGAGGAGGTCAATGAGATGGTGCCGCCGTGACCGCCATTGGCATCCGAATCACCGTTTCCACCACGCGCATCAATAGTCCCCACTTCAATTGGACCACTGGCATTCAACGTAACCACACCACCGTTGCCTCCACCGCTTGCACCATAGGCGTCGATTTGGCTCACAGTGATGCTACCGCCAGCAGCGGTCATGGTCACAGGGCCAGCGTTCAAGGCAGTGCCCGCTGCGGTATTGATAGATCCGGCATACCCGCTATCAAGGTCAATGTTGCCAGCCGCAGTAATAGTGACGCTGCCCCCGGAAGATTGGATGTCCGCGCCCGAGCCACGGTTAAGTGGGGCGTTGACGTCGCCCTGCGCGGCATTGATGACCACATTGCCGTTGGACGCAACCTGCCACGCAGTGACACTGGCACCCTGAAGGCTGATTGCAGCGGTACCTGCGCCAATATTGGACACCAGACCAATCAATGAAAGATCCTCGCCAGCCACTACATTGATGGAGGACCCATTTCCAATGGCGCCACCGTAGCCACCTGCAGCACCACCCTCTGCGTAAATATAGCCGCCTACAGTGACACTGCCAGCCGGCGCATGGATGGTCACGCTTCCGGCGTTGGCTCCGGATTTATAAGCCGCGTCCGCCGTACTGCCACCTCCACCCGATGTGTCGATGGAATTCAGTGCGATATTGCCGCCAGAATTGGCAGTAAAGTTACCGCCTGCTACGGCAGCACCGTTGTTCGAACCAGACCCATCATCTGCATTTAACCCACGGGTTTCAATCAGGCTGTAGACGTCGACTGTAATGCCCCCGGAACCGGATACCAAGTCCAAATTCCCAACCTTTCGGGCGGAGGGACTAAAAGTGTGAACATCACCATTAATCATCAGGCTTCCTGAGCTCGATGAAGCGCCCCCGCGCAATATTAAATTCATGCCGTCAGAGTACAGGTTTTCAATCGTGGTAGTGGTGCCGGTGTAAGTCGGGCTGTCCGAACCCAGTGCAAGGGTTGGTGCAGTAATGTTGGACAACATGAAGGGAGCAACGCACAAAACACCAGTGCTGCATCCTTCGGCCATAGTCATGTCACGGTTATCGGCATTGGGCATGAGTGAAACAAGACTGCTGGCCGTGAGCGAACTGAAGTTGAAGTTCACAGCGTCCATCTCATCGGCCTTGAGAATGATCGTGGCGGCGTCGACGACACCTGATGCACTGGTCAATGACCCAGATGACTTCAACGTGACCGTACCGTTGGTGGCAGATACCGTGCCATCCACTGCCAGCACTGCAGCAGATGATCCGGTAGCTGCTTGAGTAACGAGATTGCCCCCCCACCCAGCCACCATGGTGATGTTGCCGTTGGTAGCAGCAGTCAAGCTAGCCGACGCACCAACGCTAATGTTGCCGCCTGCCAGAAGGGTGACATCCCCGTCAATTGACGTGGCGCCCGAAAACGCCAAGCTTCCCAAGGTACTTGAAACCGTGACACCCCCGCCCAGAGAAGCGCCATCCAAGTCTATGCCGTACCCGACAACACCATAAAGATCCGTTTCAATGCGACCTGCACCTGAAATGACAGCCCCATTGAAGGACGGCGCGTTAAGGATATGTCGCTCAGACAACCACAAAAGTGAATTCGAGCCCAGATTCACCTGACCGGCAATGGCGTTTGGATTCTGCATTGACAAGGTCTTGCCGGCGCCAAGGTTCAAGATGCCAGTGGCCCCCTGCGAATATTGCACTTCCCATGCCGTGTAATTGCTGAGCCCGCCATTGGTTCCGTCGACGTTGATGGTCCCGTTATTGATGAGAATGCCAAGGTCCGCTCCGCTCGAAAACGAAAAGGCGTGGGAAGACTTGTCTCTTAACAACCCGGAGGCATCGTTTTGAAAGGTGGC
This sequence comes from uncultured beta proteobacterium, assembly GCA_903870065.1. Taxonomy (GTDB): domain Bacteria; phylum Pseudomonadota; class Gammaproteobacteria; order Burkholderiales; family Burkholderiaceae_C; genus Allorhodoferax. The sequence continues at coordinate 3,026 of CAIQBN010000223.1, forward strand.
GTAACTGCTGCCGTCCATCAATTGAATTTGGGTATTACCTGCCAACTCGACGGTTCCGGCATTGGCCCAAGTTTTACCACCCTGCACTTGGGCGACCAAACTGCCGGAACTGCCCCCATCCAGTTTGAAACTTGCCCCATTCGGAGTCTGAACTGCGTTCGATGCATTCAGAATCAACGACAGCTGACCGCTGCCTGTTGATGTATTGCGAACTTTGCCATCAAGCACGATGTCATTTTCTGCATTAAGTGTCAGGCTACGGTTGCCACCGGCGCTGTAATTTATATCGACAGTGCTGGCAAGCGAAATATTCCCGTTGCCCCCACTACCGCCTGTGGTCGTTACGGATACATCGGTGGTTACCAGAGCGTCGTTGATGGCGCCATCTGAAAGAGTTGACACGCCAGTCGTAGCCGGA
>CAIQBN010000224.1 GCA_903870065.1 uncultured beta proteobacterium
AATGACAGGTTATAAGAAATTCCTATGTAGGGTTTGAGTCTTTACGAGCCAGCGATTTTTACCGCAAATTTGGCACTCAATTTCGAAAGTCTGCAATGGAGAAGTTTCTAGACCGGCAGCGTGGCGTAAACAGACGGCCGCCACTGACCGGTTCCGGGTAGGCCAGTGTCAATGGGTTTCATCGTCAATCGACCGTCATTCACATAGGAGGAATGGCTCCTGATAACATTTCGTATCAGCAAAAAGAGGTAGGGGAATAGAAGTGAAAAAACATCTTCAGCATTGGATGGTCTACTCGGCAACGCTGTCTACCTTTGCAATCTCTGGAGTGGCGCTCGCAGCTGAACCAACCGGCTTCTTAAACGACACCGGCATCGTCACCTGCTGGAGTAACACTGGCAAGGATACGACTGGCGTAGAAGCCGATGCCGGAAGTCACCCGCGCCAGGATTGCCGATATGGTCGCGATGCTGCGGCATCGTCGGGTATACCCAAGGTGGGCGATGGTGGCAAAGGTTTTGACTTCACCAAAATTGCCAACGACGGCACGGTCCTGGAGGAAACTGCTGCACTGGGCACCGCTGCCAAAGACTGGGCATGCACCCGCGACAACGTGACTGGACTGATCTGGGAAATCAAAACCACCAGCGGTCTGCGCAGCCAAAGCCATAGTTATACCTGGTACAGCAGCAATGCGACCACCAATGGCGGCGCTGTGGGCACTGAAGGCGGTGGTACTTGCTTCCTCACAGGGCGCTGTGACACTGAAAAATTTGCCTCCGACGTCAACACCACGGGCCTATGCGGCGCTAGCGACTGGCGCATGCCCAGCAAAAGCGAATTGTTTTCCATCACTGATCTCGGGCGCTTTAACCCAGCAATTGACACTAGCTATTTCCCCAACACACCCGCATCGATTTTCTGGTCGGGTTCTGCCCTTAACATGTTTACCGCTTGGTACGTCTATTTCTCCTATGGTAATTCGGTCTTCTACGGTAAGAGCGACGCCCATCAGGTTCGTCTTGTGCGGACAGGACAGTAGTTTTCTACTTCCTGCCCGTGAACAATTGGTACGTCAGTTGGCCGGGGAGGATCAGTTGAAGACTTTGCGCGGCGCCAATCTCTTGTTAGTCGAGATCAAGAAGTCGGTGCTGCGTTCTGGCAAAACCCTAAGTACAGCCTGCTACCAGAGTATTGACCGCCATTCAATCGGGATCACAATCATGAAGCTATTTCAACGCATTATTCAACTGGGCTACCTAGTCGTTTTAAGCTGCGCAGCACAGGCGCAGCAAACCTGCAACGTCGGCATCCCAGAGAGCACCCCAACGGTAGATTTTGTTGCCAATGGGAATGGCACCGTCACTCATAGTAAGACTGGGTTAATGTGGAAGCGTTGCGTCGAGGGGCAAACCTGGAGCGGTAGCGTCTGCACAGGCAGTGCCAGCACAGTCTCGTGGTCCGAGGCGCTCAAGGCAGCGCTGGGTGTCAGCACGGCTGGGTTCAGCGACTGGCGCGTGCCGAATGTAAAGGAATTGGAATCGATCGTGGAAGGAAAGTGCTCTTGGCCATCGATCAACAGCAGTATTTTTCCGAGTGATAACGTTGCGTCGTATTTCTGGTCGGCTTCGCCTTCTGTCGTTAGATCGGATCATGCCTGGCTTGTCCACTTCGGCTATGGCGGTGCGGACTACGGCACCAAGGGCGACGATTATCAGGTCCGTCTCGTGCGGTCCGGACGGTCATTTGCCTCTTTTGATGCTTTGGACACCCTAGCTCTGGCGGTAACTAAAACGGGTACTGGAACCGTTAGCGGTGGCCCAATCAGCTGCGGAGTCACATGCAACGGCAAGGCAGGTCGCGGGTTTACTGTGACTCTCACCGCCACTCCGGCGGTCAATCTGCTGACGTGGGGTGGTGCTTGTAGCGGCAACGCTGCCACCTGCACGGTCACGATGGATTCAGCTAAGTCCGTGACTGCTAGTTTCAAAGACACCGCACTGGTGGTGGGCCTGCCGTCAGCCTTGTCGTTTGCTACACAAAACATCGGCAGCACGAGCGCCGCGCAAAGCGTGGCACTCAGCAATGCAGGAACGACAGCCATGGCGATCGATGGAATCGCTATCACTGGAGACTTTGGTGTGACGCACAATTGCGGCACCGGGCTGGGTCCAGGTGGGTTTTGCAATCTGCGCTTGACGTTCAGTCCGGCCGCCAGTGGCACACGCAGTGGCAGCGTTACGCTGACCAGCAATGCACCAGGTAGCCCACACAGCATTGCACTAAGCGGTTTAGGGCAGGGTGGCACAAGCCTGATAAGCGCCACCGCACTGAGCTTTGCGTCGCAGGCGGTGGGCGTTGCTAGCACCGCACAGACGGTGACCTTGAGTAACACGGGAGTTGCCGCACTCAACATTGGCAGCATTGCTGTCACCGGTGACTTTACTCACGCGACTACGTGCGGCGCCACTCTGGCTACTGGGGCAAATTGCAGCATCAGCGTGAGATTCTTGCCGACGGTAACCGGCGCGCTCAGAGGCATTCTGATCATTTCCTCTGATGACGTCAACAGTCCCACCACTGTCACTTTAATAGGCACCGGGGTTGCATCACCGGTAGTATCCCTTAGCAAGACGGCATTAAGGTTTGGCTTAGCCAGTGATGGCAGCAGCAGCATGGTTCAAACGGTTACGCTAGCCAATAGAGGTACCCTTCCCCTGCTTCTGGACAGTATTGCGGTCAGTGGTGACTTCTCGGTAGACCACAACTGTGGCGCAGGTCTGGGCGCTGGGGGGTCTTGTACGCTGACCATTTCAGTTGTACCTACAGGGGCAGTCAACGGAACCGGCGCGATTGCAATCATCAGCAATGCGCCGCAGAGCCCACATACTCTAGGGTTGATAGTCTCAAGCTCGTCTCCATCGGATGACGCCGATAAAGTATTCGCCTGGGCTGAGCAAACTTACCCTGATTTTTTCTCGCCTGCAAATGTCGCTTCTCAGTCAAACACTGGTTACCGATTCAGGGCCTACCAGGGGGGCGGATTTTTAGCGGTCAATGAAAGTGACACACCGAATTTATATTACCTTGGCCCGCTGAGTGGATATTCAGTTCTGGACTTGGGCCTGCTTGCTACGTGGTTACTGCAGGTATTTCCTTTTCGTTAGGCTCCAATGCGTCATGCGTCATGCGTCATGCGTCATGCGCCAGAAGCCCCTCCAGCGAACACCCGCTTAGGAGCGAGCAGTTCACTAGGTCGAACGTCGGGAGTGAGTCTTTACGAGTCAGCCACTTTTCTAGGAAGCGGACCGTCAAAAATGAACGTCTGCAATGGGGAGATTCCTAGACCGGCTGAGTGGCGGAACCAGTCGGCCACCAGTGGCCGGTCCCGCGCAAGCTAGTTTCATGATTTCCGCGACTAGTTTGTCGCCATGTTGTCAACGCACCGCCTGTGACTCCGTATTCGGCAGGCAGCCACCAATTGTGTTCGGCTCCTCCGTGCTCGGCGGGCCGTGGGAGCTGGTGAGAACGACGTCGCAGGTTGCGATCGACTGAAACACCTCATTCCAAATGACTTGAGTCGCACCCGCATGGGGCAATCTCACTGTGGTTCACTGTGGTTGGTTGAATGTGGCGGGCATCGATGCACCTTACAT
>CAIQBN010000225.1 GCA_903870065.1 uncultured beta proteobacterium
GTGACATGGAAGCCGGCGTTTGGTCCTGCGGCATGGTAGCCGGTCTGATCCACGACATTCCAAGCGTAAAGGAAGTGATAGATCGCATCATGCTGCAGGCCGAGGAGATCATTCGTCAGCGTCTGAGCGGCTTGGCTAATGGGTGAACCCCATTTTTGAAACGTATGGTGGCACGTGCGAAAAAGGAATTTGCGCTGTCGTAAATCCGACACGGGCCTTCATCCGAAATTGAGCAGCAAATTTTATGGACTGAAATGATTCTCCGTGCAACCATTCGACCGGCCAAATCGTGAAATTTTGGAGCAGGGGAGAAGGCGGCGCAATCCCAGGTGATGCGTGTTTCTGATCATCTGGTTGCTATTTTTGTGATAGCTGCTTGCGCAATATGCACGAGGGCCAGAGCCCTCATTGGCATGCCGATTCAGCTTCAAAGCCGCTGCGCAAACCGCCGTGACAGCAAAAATTCCACGAACGTGGCCGTGTTCAGTGCCAGCCATTGGCGCGCCGGGTACACCGCGTACAGCGACGGCCCACCGGGAAGGCTGTAGGCCGGGAGCAGTTCGACCAGTGCACCACTGGCCAACTCCTGCTCCACCAGGAGACGGTCCAGTACAGTGGCGCCCGCCCCGGCACAGGCCGTGGCCACCAGGGCCATCCCGTCATTGATGCGGATGCGACCCTGCACACGGACCAGAGTGGTGGTGTCGTTCCGTGTGAAGGTCCATTCGTCGTACACACGGTTGTCGCGCGTCCACAGCAGGCATTCGTGCTGCGCCAGATCCTGGGGCACTGCGGGCACCCCGGCGCGTGCCAGGTAGGCGGGTGCGGCCACCAGCACGCGCGGGTTGTCGGCCAGCTTGCGCGCTACCAGCGTGGAGTCGTCGAGATGCGCCACACGGATAGCCACATCGATCTGCTCGGCGATCAAGTCGCTCATGCGGTCTTCCACCAGCAGCGTCAGCTCCACCAGGGGGTGCAGCTGGGTGAATTCGGTGATCAGGGGCACCAGATGGCGCTGCCCCAACGGGCGCGGGCAGGCCACCCGCAAGGGGCCTCGCACCTCCTGCTGGAACTGGCCCGAGATTTGCGCCACGTTGCTCAGTGCGCGGTCAATCTGCTGGGCTTGCGCCAACACCACCTTGCCCACCTCGGTCAGCGTTAACTTGCGCGTGGTGCGCTGGATAAGGCGTGCGCCAAGGTCGGCTTCCAACCGGGCCAGTTGGCGCGACAGCACGGACTTGCCGCAGCCCTGTCGGGTGGCCGCAGCGCTGATGCTGCCCGCGTCGACGATGGCCGAGAAGGTGGTGAGGAGCTGGGGGTTGAGCATGGTGGGCGGCCTATTGTTGCTTCAAAAGCAACTCAATTATGCTTCATTGGGGCTTCTCAAGCAACGTTAAAGCTTCTACATTCGACACCAACCTAACCCCATCACATTCAAGGAAGCTTTGTATGACTCAGTCCGCCACGCTCGCAACACCCGCAAACACCGCCATCCCCGGCGCCCAGGAAATGGCGTCGGACGCCATGATCGAGCGCCTGCAGTGGCGCTACGCCGCCAAAAAGCTGGACCCCGCCAAAGCGGTGCCCGAGCACAAGGTGGAGCGCATTCTGGAAGCCGCGCGCCTGGCGCCCACCTCCAGTGGCTTGCAGCCCTACGAGATCATTGTGGTGACGAGCAAAGAGGTGCGCGAGCGCATCAAGCCCATCGCCTGGAACCAGGGCCAGGTCACCGATGGCTCGCATCTGCTGGTGTTTGCCGCCTGGGACAACTACACGGCCGAGCGCATCAACATGATGTTCGACCTGACCAACACTGTGCGCGGCTTTAAAAACGAAGGCTGGGAGAACTACCGCAACATGCTGCTGGGCATGTACCCGCAGCGCGATGCCGAGGTGAACCACCAGCACGCAGCGCGCCAGGCCTACATTGGTATGACCGCCGCCATGCTGGCCGCCGCCTTTGAAGAGGTGGATTGCACCCCGATGGAAGGCTTTGACCCCAAGGCCATGGACGAGATTTTGAACCTGCGCGAGCGGGGTCTGCGCAGCGTGGCCATTTTGCCGCTGGGCTACCGCGAGGCCGACAAGGACTGGCTGGTGAACCTGACCAAGGTGCGCCGCCCACGCGAGCAGTTCATCACTGAAGTCTGATCACCATAAGCCCCGGCTTTGCGCGCCCATCAAGTACCATCTCCGACTCTACTTCGCCCGCGACCGGGCCCCAACGGAGAAAGCTATGTTGGTGCTGTGCTCAACATGGTGCTGCGCATCTTCCTGCGGGTCATTTCGCAAAGCCTGCAATCCAACTGCCCTGGGAGACAAGGCGGCGCTGCACATTGGCGCAATCGCTTTGGCAAAACCCCAAGTCCACATCCACCGGTTCGGCTCCAGCCTGAACTGGCATGTTCAGTTCCATGTCTGTGTGGCCCGTCAGCGAGATTCGTGTAAAAGCCGGCCTCATCTCCTCAAGATGCGATCAAAAGACCAAAAGCCACCTCCAGCAGAGATGTTTTCCATCGAAATTCCGTTCAACACCGCATTTTTAAGCGACGATGTCCGATTCACAGCTGACTTGAAACCAGAGGTGAGCCGACCCGCAAAGCCGCGCCTACTATAGGAACTTGTCGATGTGGCAGGTTTTTACACGAATCTCACAGGGAGACCCATCAACCCAAATGGCCGGTCCGTTCCAGGCCGTTCTCAAGGGTTCCCTATAAAAAGGAAGATGCGCGCGGGGTTGTCGCTGGCCTTGGCCAAACCCAGGTAAACCGGGCCCAACGGGGTCTCGCCGCCTAGGTAGATACTGGCCGAGTGGACCAACCCGCTGCTTTGTGTCTCTGAGTAGCGCCGCTCCATAGTGCCGCCCTCCAGCGACAAGCCAACGCGCAAGTCGCCGCGCAGGCCCAGCGGCATCTTGCTGACAATTTTTTCGCTGCGCAAGCCCAGGTAACGCATGTCAGAGCCCAGTAACTGCTTGAAGGCTAACCCCGACAGGTTGTTCACGCCGCCCAGTTCGGCGGCATCACTGATGGGCAACTGCCCCTTGTTGGCCTGGGTAAAAGCCACCCGGCCGGTGAGCACATAAGTGCCAAAACCTACTGCGTGGCTGTAGCTGCCCTCTACCTTGCTGTAATCGCTGGCCAGTGTCTGCATGAGGCGGGCACGCCAGCCTTCGGTCGGAAAGTAGGGGCTGTTGAAGCGGTCCAGGTCGGCCAGTGCAAACCAAGCGCGGGTGTTGCTTGAGCGGTCTGCCGGCAGCAGGCTGTCGCTGCCGATGCGGGTGCTGGCATTCTGGCTGCGCAGCAACAGCCCCGACTTGAGCACGCCGTAGCGACCCAGGTTCAGGCCCAGCCCGGTGTTGATTTCCCTGAACTCGTTTTGGATGCGGGCTTGCGCCTGGCCGGCCTGGTACAAGTCCACTGACTGGTCGCCCAGAAGGGCAGTGGCTTCGGTAAACCAGGGCCGTCCAGCCTCAAGCGGCTGGTACCAATTTGCACCCAGCAGGTTGTCCGCGCCAAGCTGGCCGGTGAGCAGCAACTCGCCGCCGCGGCTGTTGAGTTGCGTCATCTGGTAGGCCAGCCGGATGTTGTAACGCGCGTCATCGCGCGTGCCCCACCCGAAGTTCAGTCCGCTTCGCAAGAAGTTCGGTCCCCAGGGTTTTTCGGTGGGATAAAGCCGAAGAATGTTTTTGTCATCGCTGCGTTCCAATTGGTAGGCGAGGTTGCTGTAGCGGCCTTCGCCGTAGGCGCGCAGTAAGTCTTCCTCCAGCGACTTCACGTCCAGCGGGGCGCCGCTCTTGATACGCAGTTGCGCGGCAAACAAGCGGGCCCGTTCGGCATCCAGGCCGGCCGTTTCGACAGCGTCTAGAGTCAACTGCGGGGGATCACTGCGCGCCATATGAAGCAGCCAGACAGCATATTTAGGCGCACTCACCGCCAAACTTTGCAGCTGTTCTTGTGCCCGAGCGGCCGCTGCATAACCGAGTGCAATGGCTTCGTCGCTGCGCTCGAAATCGCCGGCCGTGATGCCTTCGAGATCGGGCTGGATGTAAATGTCGATGCCGGGCCGCAGAAGGCTGAGCGACTTGGTGACATTTTGCTCGGTCAGCAGATTGATCATCTGGGCCGTCACGGACAGCGGCGAGGCTTCGATTTCGTCGGCCTTGAGCAGCGGTGAGCCGACGTTGATGGCGATGACCACGTCAGGCCGGCACAGGTTCCTCACTTCGGCAATCGGCACGTTGTCCACCAGACCGCCATCGACCAAGCTCAAGCCCTCGTAATTGATAGGCGACATCAGCCCGGGTACCGACATGGTGGCGCGCATCAGCGAAGCCAGGTCGCCGCTGAGCCAGGCAACCCGTTGGCCGGTGACGATGTCGGTGGTGAGAAGGGATAGCGGCAGGGGTTGACCCTCCACACGCTGCGGCGCCAGGTCGGCCCGGATCAGCCGGTCTATGAAGAACTTGATTTTCTGGCCGCTGAGCACAGCCGAAGGGAACTGCAGCGAGCCGTTTTTAACGCCCGCTTCCGAGCCCTGGATATAGCTTTGAGAAAAGCCCTTAAGGCGCGGCGTAAAGTCCGCATGGCTGGCGGCGTCTTTGAACATGTCGCGCCAGTCGGCCTGTCGCAGCGCCACTTGCATGTCGGCGGGCGACAGGCCCGAGCTGAAAGCGCCGGCCACCAGGCCCCCCATGCTGGTGCCAGCCACGCAATCAATCGGAACACGAAGCTCCTGCAGTTTTTGCAGCACCCCAATGTGGGCCGCACCACGCGCACCGCCGCCGCCAAGCACTAGCCCTATGCGTGGCTGCTGCAGCGTCTGCTGAGCGTGGGCCAAGGTTGACAGCCCTGCCAATAAGCAAGTGAGCAGGCGGATTACGAAAATAGGTAGACGGGCTGGTTTCATCTTGAGTCAACGAGCACTATGGAATGCTTCAAAGCCATCGGTTCAATAGTTTGCGTATGGAAACCATGGGTTGCAACAATTTTGGCTCGGCGTATAAGGGCAGACGAATCTGCCTTCAAAGTAAGGTTGAAAGTACCTTTAGGTCCAGCGGAAATTGGAGAATTACCTCTCGTGCCAAGCCGAGACTTCTTTGAATTCATTTCTTGGTCAATTTGTCGACAGTCTTCAAATCGCGTTCTTCCAGCTCACCTACTACCCATGCCAACTTCATCCTGTTCAGAAGGATTTCTATACGAGACTGGGTGAGATCAAGGCGAGCACCATAAAGGCGTTGCTGCACTTCCAATACATCAAGCTGTGTACGGCTTCCAACATCTCGGGCAAGGGTAGTGGCATCGAGAGCTGTCTTGAGTGATTGGACAGTACGTTGCAGCGCATGAAGCCGGGCGAGGCTGGTTTTTACTCCCAAAAATGCTTCTTGAGTCTGTAAGCGCACATCGCGCTGCGTGGCGGCCAACTCCAGTTCTGATTGTTTGAACTTGGCCAGCGTCTCACGTTCGCGTGAGTTCAGCATTCCCCCGCTGAATAAAGGAACTTTCAGCTGCAAACCGATCGTTGCCGTGCGTTGTAGATCTGCCGAAATCAGCAGCGACAAATCACCAGTCTTACTTTTGGAAGCATAGCTTCCAATCAAATCCAATGTAGGACGTGACTCTAAGGTGAACTTGCGACTCTCAAGTTGAGCAATAGAAGATTCAATGCTCTTAGCACTAATCCTCGCGCTTTGTTCCATTGCCTTGCGCTGCCATGACTCCAAACCTTCTACGTCTAATGAGTCCAGCGAGATGGTTGGGTCAAGCTGCGCCAGATTTTCCGTATCTGCTCCCGTAACTGCGTAGAACTGCGCTATTCGCAGTTCAAGTGCACTGCGCGCAGACACCTCCTGAGCAAATGCAGCATCGTAGCGGGCAGCCGCCTCATGCAAGTCAGTAATCTTGTCAGTTCCAAGATCGAAACGGGCTTGGGCGCGCTCACGGTGCTGTGCAAATGTCTCTGACTGAGAACGGCAAACGCTAAACGATTCACGTGCCCCCAATACCATCAGGTATGCCTCTGTTACACGCATCATCAGGTCCTGTCGGGCTGCGCGCCAACTTAGCTCGGCGGCCTCTGCCTGACGCATGAGTTGCTGTTTACTGGAACTCGCGCTAGCGTTATAAATGGGTTGAGTGAATTGCAGCGCAGCTTCACGGACCTCACCGGACGTGTCGGGCTGCGCCAACGCGGCAAACTGCGGTGGCAATGCGCTCTCGGCGTGACTGTTGATGCCGATAACGCTCGCTGCCAATGCGACTTGAGGTTTTAGCAAAGCAGCACCTTGAACGTTCTTCTCACGCCCCGCAAGCAATGCTTGCTCCGCGGCCTGGATTGCCGGGTCCGCTTGAAGTGCTTTCTGAAAAGCCGAACTCAGGGACAAGGTTTGGCCATAGGTTGTAAGGCTGGAACCTACCAATAAGATGGATGCACACATATATCGAAGCCGAAGTGCTTGATTCATACACCCTCCGTTTCAAGGTGTGTGCCTGCAATTGGCTGTGTTGCTCCGTACCAACTTGCATACAGTGCGGGCAAGAACAGTAGTGTCAGAAGTGTTGCTGCGAATAGTCCGCCCATGATGGCCCATGCCATTGGGCCCCAGAACACGCTTCGCACAAGCGGAATCATGGCGAGAATTGCGGCCAGCGCAGTCAGCAGAATGGGGCGCAATCGATGGACGGCGGACTCGACAATAGCCTCCCACAGTGGATGCCCATCGACCAGAGACTGGTCAATTTGGACCACCAAAATTACCGAATTGCGGATGATCATTCCCGCCAAAGCAATGACACCGAGCATTGCAACGAAGCCAAACGGTATGCGAAATGCCAGCATGAGCAATGTGACGCCAATCAGACCTAATGGTGCGGTGCAAAGCACCAGTGCCATCTTCTTCATGTTTTGAAGTTGCAGCATCAGTAGCACCAGAACCACAATTACCATGAGTGGCATCACCGCAAAGATTGCACCCTGGGCCTTGATACTGGATTCCTGCGTACCACCAATTTCTATGCCATAGCCAAGTGGCAGTTGGCGGGCAATTTCTTCAATTTGTGGCGCCAAGTTGGCAGTTACATCTGGAGCTTCAGCACCTGTTACGTCAGCGCGAACGGTACGTGTTGGCACGCGATTTCGGCGCCACAAGAAGCTCTCCTCGCTGTCCAACGACAAGGTAGCAACTTGCGACACGGGGATGAACTTCCCATCTCGCAAGTAAATCTTTGCATCCTTCAGATTATTGAGATCAGTTCGCTCGACTTCTACCAATCGAGCTACGACATCGATAGTCTTGTCAGCTTCTCGATATTGCGCAATGGTGTTTCCAGAAAGAGATGTCTGTAGCGCCGTTTGAATTTGCTGTGATGTGATGCCCAGGGCACGCGCCTTGTCTTGATCGACATGAATGCGAACTTTTTTGGTGCGTTCACCCCAATTCTGATTTACGCGGCGAACGTGCGGATCTGTTCGCAATACTGCCGCCACGCGGTCAGCTGCAGCTTCCACCTGGTGATGGTCCTGCCCAAAAACGCGATACTGAATTGGGTAACCAACCGGTGGACCATTCTCAAGGCGGTTGACTCGTCCCCTTACGGACGGGAAATCGACTTCGAACAAATGTTCAATTTTTGAAAGAACACGTTCTCGCGCTTCTCCTCCTGCGGTCATTACCATTAGCTCGCCGAGGTTTAAATGGGGAGTCTGCACGTCCAACGGCAAGTAGAAGCGAGGGCTACCGCCACCGATATAGCTGGTAGTTGCGACAACATCAGGGTCGCCTTGCAACATTTTTTCCAGACTTTCGACTTCCCTCTGAGTGGCTTCGAAGGTCGCTGCCTGAGGTAGCCACAGATCGACCACCAGCTCGGGACGATCCGAGGCTGGAAAGAACTGCTTGGGTACAAAGCCAAATAGTGCCAAAGTTGTCAGGAACAGCACCAAAGTGCCACCAATGACCCAACGGCGATGCGTAAGACAACTATTCACGACACCGCGAAACCAACTGTATATGCCGCGCTTGTACACAGCGTCTTCATCATGAAGTTCGCCACCTGAATGAGAACGCAACAGCTTAAAGCCAATGTACGGTGTGAACAGCACGGCCACGATCCAGCTCAATACCAGCGAAATTCCAACCACCTGGAACAGTGAGAAAACGTATTCACCGGAGTTACTCCTTGCCAATCCCACGGGCAGAAACCCTGCAGCCGTTATGAGCGTGCCGGTGAGCATTGGAAATGCTGTCACCGTATAGGCATAGCTTGCAGCCCGCACCTTGTCCCAACCTTGCTCCAGTTTGAGGTGCATCATTTCCACGGCGATGATGGCATCATCAACGAGCAACCCCAAAGCGATGATGAGTGCGCCCAGAGATATGCGCTGGAGTTCAATTCCCAGCGCATACATAACAGCGAATGTCAAAAGTAGCACCAGAGGAATGGACAACGCAACTACCAGTCCAGGCCTCACTCCCAGTGAGAGAAAACTCACCGCCAAGACAATAACAACCGCCTCAAGGAGGCTCTTCTTAAACTCGTTCACCGACTCTTCAACGACGCGCGGCTGATCTGAAACGGCGTGGAGCTGAACCCCAACTGGCAAACTCGATTGAACGCGTTTCACAACTGCGTCGAGTTGTTTGCCAAGTAGCAATACATCGCCACCCTTACGCATGCTGACGGCCAGTCCCACTGCCTCGGTTCCGTTGAAGCGCATCTTGGATGTTGCAGGGTCAATCACTCCCCGGCTTACTTCCGCAATGTCGCCCAAACGAAATGAACGGTTTGCAGCTCGGATGCCGATGCTCCGTATGCTATCCACCGACAGGAACTCGCCGGTGACCGTAAGCCTGACCTGCTCAGAACCTGCCTGTACAGTGCCTGCAGCGCTCACACTATTGGTTGCAGAGAGAATGCTGACGATCAGGTTCGGATCAAGTCCAAGTGAGGAGAGCTTGGCTGTTGATACTTCGACATAGATTTTCTGATCTTGCACACCTATCAAGTCAACCTTGTTGACATCTCCAACGCGCAGGAACTCATTGCGGGTAGCGTCGGCAAAGTCTCGCAGTTCTGTGCTGCTAAAGCCATCGCCCGTCAAGGCATACAAATTGCCGAACGTGTCGCCAAACTCATCGTTAAAGGCGGGACCACGCACACCGGCAGGAAGCGAATATTGAATGTCAGCGAGCTTCTTGCGAACCTGATACCAGACTTGGGGAACGTCTGCCGCCGCAACCGATTCACGCAGATTTACCTGTATCTGTGTGAGTCCGGGCTTAACGTAACTGGATGTGAAATCTATTTCAGCAATCTCTTGCAGTTTCTTCTCTATTCGGTCAGTCACCTGGTCCGCCATCTCCGCAGCTGAAGACCCAGGCCACATGGCTTGAACGACCATGACTTTGACTGTGAAGTCAGGATCTTCCTTTTGGCCAAGTTTTGTATAGGAAAACAGGCCGACAACGCTGAGTAGCAACAACAAGAAAAGTATGAGCTGCTGGTGTCGCAGCGCCCACTCTGAAAGGTTGAGATCTTTCATCGGGCAACCCCTGCAGAGTCAACTGATATCGGCATCGCCAACACCTTTTGTCCCTCAGTAAGCATGTGGACACCGGCAGTAACCACAATCTCCCCACCGTTTAGCCCCTCGGTAATCAGTACTGTGTCACCTTGAACGCCTCCTAAGGCGACTTTACGCGGTGCGACCAGCGCGGTTTTGGCATCAACTAGCCACACCATCATTTGTCTATTTTTCTCAAAGATTGCCGTCAGTGGCAATTTGATAGCACCGACAGAACCTGCGTCTTCTACCTTGACGCTGGCGGTCATTCCCAGGCGAAGCGCGTTATCCCCATTTGTAATCGATATGCGCGCCAGATAGGTACGTGTGATGCTGTCCGTGTCAGGTGCCAGCTCACGCAATACCCCTCGGTATTTCTTTGTTGGATAGATGCTATGGATGCCTCCCTCCTTAATCGCTGAACAATTGTGGCACCGCGATAGAACAGCCGTCAATCAGCAAGAAGCCCCCCTGCATTGGGTGGATCCTCTGATGGATACGGCATCAAAGTGCCCAGGGCGTGATAAACCAAGGTCTTCACTAAACCACAGAGGATCCTCCATGAATCGTAATACAGGAATGAACGCCGGACAAATCATCGGCACCATGAACGGCCAACAAGTGATCGGCCTGGACATTGCCAAGCACGTGTTCGTGCGACCTGAAAGTCGCTTGTGTCTCTGTTTTACAGGAGGTATTCCTGGATGAAACCGGTTGTTCCATCAACCGTTCCCTACCCAGACATGCGAAGCTGGCAACGGCTTGGTGTGAAGCTCTGGGGACAACGTAGCCACCGGGCAACCGGTACATGCGGTCGTGAGGCCAAAGGTAATCTGCCAGCACAAAGGCGGTGAGGAGCAAGGGATGATCGGCTACGACCAACGTATGTGAACTTCGAATTAACGTCGTGAACTTTGAACAAGCCAAATGTGCTGACAGGCTTGAACCAAAACGGTGTGCGGTCAGGTGTGGCCTTTGAACACTAGGCCACCATGGATGTTGAACCGCCGGCGGAGCTGAAGGGTCCGACCCGATCGGAGATACAAGTGGAACAGGGTAAGCCCGTAGTGTCGCCACGCAAGTGGCAGGCCAACCGAAAGGGAGGCTGTCGGTGCTGCGGGTAGAGGAAAGCAGAAAAAGCGAATGCCGCACTGTAATGGAGCGGATACGGGTTGCAACATCACCCGACGCGAAAGCGGGCAGACTTCTGCGGGGTCATTTATGGCGAGAGAACTTGATCAATCGATGAACGCAGGAAAGCAGATGGCGCA
>CAIQBN010000226.1 GCA_903870065.1 uncultured beta proteobacterium
CGACTTCCTCGCCCACCTCGGCTGCCATGCGTACCAAGGGTATCTATTGAGCAGGCCGCTTCCGCTGGACAGGCTGGAAGCGTTTTTACATCGATATTCTAAGTCTTTTAGCCCTCTAGCCCCCATGGAAATTGCGCAAGTAGCTATCAAAGATATAGCGCCTGTGACCAAAGCTGTCGCAACTCTCGAGACCGATCAACTTTTCTAACCTGGAGTTCCCCCATGAATGATCGACCTTGGTCTGTCAACTCCGTCTTGAGTTCACGAGCAAGTCGGGCCAAGGACCCATTGAGCTTAATTTGTTGATGAAAAAGTGCGACCCCCTAAGGAAGGAATAAAGATGCGGCAACAAGGCTTCACCCTGATCGAACTCGTCATGGTGATTGTGATTCTGGGCGTGTTGGCGGCAGTGGCGCTGCCGCGGTTTATCGATTTGAACAGCGAGGCGCGTCGCAGCGTCATGCAAGGACTTCATGGTGCCATGATCAACGCCAACACGATGATCCACGCCAAATCTGCCATAGCCGGTGTCACCACTGCGGCCACTGGCACGGTGGCACTGAGCGCAACCTTGACCATCAGGACGGTGTATGGATTTGCTCAAGATGCAGTTGAGCTGGCCAAGGCAATGAATATCAGTCCCGCGGCCGATTTCTACACTGGTGCAAACACCAGTTTCATCGCCCACAAAAAAGCACCCGTATGGGGCACCGGGAGTTGGCACAATTGCGCCGTCAAATACACACCTGCCGCCGATGCGGCCACGCCGCCGGTCGTTCTCTTGGTGGATACAGGCTGTTGACCCCCCCCGCTCTCGCAACGGAACACATAACGCATCATTGGAGACCTTATTCGAAATGAGCTACTTCAATTGTTTGCCTGCGCAACGTTGGTGGCACAGCCAGCAACAACGAGCCATCCAGAGATAAAAAATTAACGGAGACAACGCCATGACACTGCTGCACCGCCTAAATCTTCCCCACAAGTTCCTCATTCTTGGGCTAATCGCCTTGCTGATGGTGCTGTTGCCATCGGGACTGTACTTTCAGAAATTGTGGAGCGAGGTGGCCATCGCGAGACTGGAAGAAAGGGCTAGCGATTCCGTGATCGCACTCAATCAGGTGGTGCAGTTAACGCAGACCCACCGCGGCTTGTCCGCCGGCGCATTGGGTGGTAACGAGACACTGGCGGCCAAACGCCCGGGCATGCGAGACAACGTTGTTAAGGCCATGGAAGCTCTGGACATCGCGCTGAAGCAGGCTGGAGCCTCACCAAAAATAGTGACGCAATGGAACGAGGTGCGTCAGCGATGGGTGACTCTCGAACAGGGCGTGTCGGGCAAGCAGCTTAAGTCCGCGGAGAGCACCAAGCTGCATACCCAGTTGATTGGGGGTTTGTTGCTGCTTAACGAGGAAATTCTGAGCGAATTTGGCCTGTCGTTAGATCCCGATCTGGATTCCTACTTTTTAATTCAGGCCTCCTTAGTCAGCATGCCTACACTGGCTGAGAATCTGGGCATCATGCGTGCACAGGGCACCGGGTTTCTGGCGCAGTCCAACTTGCCGCCCGAGGGCCGGGCTACCTTGGCAGCCTTGAGCAAAAGAGTTCAGGAAGTGCAAGGCGATATGTTTCGCAACATTAAGCGCGCAATTGAAGCCAATGCCGCAATGAAGGCAGCACTAGGTACCAAAGTAGATGCCAGCAAGCAGACGGTCGACAAGACATTGGTGTTGGCCGAACAGGCCTTGATTCATGCGACCGATATCACGCACCCCGCGCCGGCCTATTTTGATGAGTTCACCCGCACCATCGACGGGTTGTACGAGTTCAACGCACTGGCCATGACCAGCCTCGAGCAGGCACTGGAGCAGCGCGTCGCCAGTTTGTACCAGAGGCTGTATCGGACAGCTACCCTGTTGCTGTTCGGGCTGATCGGCGCGGTGATGCTGGCGGTAGCTTTTGTGCGCAGCATTACAGGCCCGATCAAAGAGGCACTTTGCGTTGCCACCGCCGTTGCTGAGGGTAACCTAAACGTGTCAGTGGAAGTCCGCGGCAACAACGAATTAGGGCAGTTGATGAAGGCACTGTCCGGCATGCGAGATCATTTGTCCAAAGTGGTGACGCAGGTTCGTGAGGGCTCTGAGGGCGTTGCAACAGCGAGCGCTGAGATAGCCCAGGGTAACAATGACTTGTCGGCACGCACCGAGAGTCAGGCCAGCGCGCTGGAGCAAACCGCTGCATCGATGGAAGAGCTGAGCTCGACCGTCAAGCAAAATGCCGACAGCGCCAGGCAAGCCAATCAGCTCGCGCAGAACGCCTCCACCGTTGCCGTCAAGGGCGGTGAAGTTGTGACGCAGGTGGTGGATACCATGCGGGGAATCAACGACGCGTCGCGCAAGATATCCGACATCATCAGTGTGATTGATGGCATCGCCTTCCAGACCAACATTTTGGCTCTTAATGCGGCAGTGGAAGCGGCTCGCGCGGGTGAGCAGGGTCGGGGTTTCGCGGTGGTGGCCAGCGAAGTGCGATCTTTGGCAGGGCGCAGCGCCGAGGCTGCCAAGGAAATCAAACAACTGATCAATGCCAGCGTGGAGCGTGTCGAGAAGGGTACCGCTTTGGTAGACGAGGCGGGCGCCACCATGACCGAAGTCGTGGGCTCCATCAGGCGGGTCACCGACATCATGGGTGAGATCAGCGCGGCCAGCAGTGAGCAAGCCGCTGGCGTCGCACAAATAGGAGAGGCGGTCACGCAGATGGACCAGGTTACCCAGCAAAATGCGGCCTTGGTCGAAGAAATGGCCGCTGCTGCGAGTAGTCTCAAATCACAGGCCAATGAACTGGTGCAGGTGGTGGCGGTGTTTAAGTTGAGCGGCGGTGACCATCACCTTAGCTTAGCCGCTCGCCCGGTTGCAGTGCGCGTGCCAGCCACGGCCGTGGGAGCATATCGAAGCCCCGTGCGATGTGGACCGGCGAATTCCGCACCTACAACCCCTCGGATATCACCGGCCAATGCCGTTAGTCATGCACCCGCTAAGTCACCAGCGCCGGCACATGCGCGGGATGACGACTGGGAAACTTTCTGACGTCATCATGGAAAAACCGACCCCGAATACCCACCCGGTTGGCTGCCGAGCAAATGCGGCATTTGCTTGAGCGAAGCAGATCGCGCACCCAGTAGTCCGGCTACTGGGGTCCAGCTTCATCGGCAAATAACAAGCTCAAATCAGCTTTCTTGCAATGGCGGGGCCAGCAGCCCACGGTCACAAGATTTGGTAAAGATGGTGAAGGTCTTCAAGCTCGCTGGATGCAATGACCACCAGCACAGCGTGGTACCACGTCCAGCCGCTGTGCGCGACCCTGCTTCCGCTACAAAAGACTACAAAAGCCCTGAGCGGCGTTTGCCGACCTCGTCGACTCGTGCGCGCGGATTTCATGTTGTCCACACAACATGGGGCCAAAGCTGTGGATAAGGGGGTGAACAACTCTGTTATGAGGCGTCAGAATTGACCTGGCGGGTTGTGCTGAGAA
>CAIQBN010000227.1 GCA_903870065.1 uncultured beta proteobacterium
CGCGCACTCGCGCGCGCCTCGGTAGCTTGTGCGCCAGCATCGGCACTCTGCCGGGCCAACTGTTCCTGAATCGTTGTAAGCTTCTGCCAGAGCGAAATTGCCACCAACAACGCGACCGCTGCGACCAGCCCGGTCAGACCGATTGCCCTCTTCAATTGGGACGGTGTACTCTGCGCAGTGCGCAGTTGCGCATCCGGCAGCCCCCCTTCTGGTGCCACCGGCAGGGGCGCAACGACCCCGTGGGTGCCGGATTCTGTATTCATGCCAACGACTCGATCGATGCCATCAACGCTACCAGCGTGGGACGGGACTCGTAAACAACTGAAAATCCGGCGTCCCGCGCTGCCAATGCAATGCGGCTATGGGTTACAACGGCCCTGCCCCGCGACCAGTCTTGCCCAGGGCAGAGCGCACACAAATTGGCTATAGCCTCCGAACTGCTGAACAACCACACCGAACCATCCGCTGCGGCCTCCCTGACAAGCGTCAGGTCATCAGCAAGCAGATCGGGGCGACAGCGCTGATAGGACACAACAAACTCCACAAGACCGCCAGCCTCACACACCCGATTGGCAAACCAGTCGCGTCCAGCGCCTTCAGAAGGCTTGCTGCCATCGCCCGACCCAGCACTGGCACTGTCGGCCCCCCGAACAATTAAAACGCGGTAGCCTGGCTGAATCCGGTTCGCAACAACCGACCAAAGTGCCTCGGAATCGAACTGTCCGACATCGCGATCCGGCATGTCAATACAACCCTGCTCAATACCGGCACGTCGTAACGCTGAAAGACTACCAGGACCCGTAATAAATGCTCTAATTTTTATAGCATCATTTTCAATAAATTCGGGGGCTAGCGGTGGTTTTAACGCAAAAAAATGATCAATTGCATTGCCGCTGACAAACATCACCGCAGCGAAGTCGGTCAACCGACTCCAAGCAGCTACCACTACAGTCGGGTCGGGCGCCGGCAAAACACTGATCAGCGGCAATGACCGTGCGTCATACCCGCCTTCGATAAGGGCGTCGACCCACTGCCGGGCTTCCTTTCTTGGGCGGGTAACGATGACACGCACAGTCTCTACCCGATCAACTCTGGGCAACAGTCTGGAGGCGGACTTTGTCCTGCAATTGGCGCGCCACCTGCTCGCCCAGCAACGTGGCAGCAGCGGCATCTGTCACTTGGGCCTGGGCTTGTGCACACACCAGCGGCAACACGCCCTGCGGGTCGCCCCATGTGGCCTGAATCTGTAACTCATCGCCTTGCAAGGTGGCGTATGCGGCCAGTGGCATTGAACAACTTCCGCCCATTACACGACTCACGGCGCGCTCGGCCGACACGGCCAGCCAAGTTGGCTGGTGCACAAGGGATTGCAGAATCTGAATCACATCGACACGGTCCGTTCGAACTTCAATACCCAGAGCGCCCTGCCCGGCTGCTGGTAGCATGTTTTGGGGATCAAAAACGGCACGAATCCGCGACGCAAGGCCAAGTCGCTTTAGACCTGCAGCGGCCAGCACAATGCCGTCATATAACCCCTCGTCAAGCTTCTTTAGACGGGTATCCAGATTGCCACGCAAAGCCTCGATCTTCAGGTCGGGGCGCAGGGCACGCAGCAGTGCCATTCGACGCAGGCTCGAAGTGCCGACCACGGCCCCATCAGGTAAATCACCAAGTGTCGGATAGCGTCCCGATACCCAGGCGTCGCGCGGGTCTTCGCGCTCCATCACGCAAGCTAGGCTGAACCCATCAGGCAACTCCATGGGGACGTCTTTAAGAGAATGCACAGCCAAATCGGCAGCCCCCTGCTCCAGCGCCACTTCCAGTTCCTTGACAAACAGCCCTTTCCCGCCAACCTTGCTCAAGGAGCGGTCCAAAATCTGGTCCCCCCGGGTTGTCATACCTAATAAGGTAACCTGATGGCCCATGTGCTCCAGCAATGCCTTGACATGCTCGGCCTGCCAAAGTGCAAGTCGGCTCTCGCGGGTGGCGATCGTTAATGTGTGTGAAACCATGGCCTGTAAGTCGTAACCTATTCGTAATCAATTTTGAGTGGTCAATGCTAGCATGGGCGCCATGAAGCACTTATCCTCACCTGCACCTGCCAGACGCGAAAAAGACAATGAACGCCCATTGGTTGAAGACATCCGGCTCCTGGGGCGGATTTTGGGTGACGAAATCCGTGAACAAGAAGGCGCAGCGGCGTTTGAACTGATTGAAACCATCCGCACGCTGTCAGTGGCTTTTCGCCGCGATGCCGACCATGAGGCTGACAAGGCGCTCAAAAAGTTGCTCAAGGGATTGACTGGAGACCAGACCGTCAGCGTCATACGGGCATTTACCTACTTCAGCCACCTGGCAAACCTGGCAGAGGACCGACACCATATCCGCCGCCGCGGGATTCATGAACGCGCCGGAGATACACAGGAAGGCAGTCTTGAGGTCGCTATGTCGCGGCTGCGCTGGGCAGGAATAGCGCCCAAAAGCATATCAGCCATGCTGGCGCAAAGCTATGTATCGCCGGTATTGACCGCCCATCCAACCGAAGTACAACGCAAAAGTATTCTGGACGCTGAACGCGACATCGCTGAACTTCTTTGTCAGCGTGACGAGATAAAAATGCGCGCAGCTTACTTTGAAAACAAGAAGGATTCCCTGACCGCACGTGAACTTGCCACCAACGAATCGCGCATGCGCGCGCGCGTCATGCAACTCTGGCAGACCCGGCTATTGCGTTTTAGCAAGTTGACTGTCGTTGACGAGATCGAAAACGCCCTGAGTTACTATGAGTCGACGTTTTTGCGCGAAATTCCCAAGCTTTATGCCAACCTGGAGAACTTGTTGGGCCAACAACCGGTCCATAGTTTTTTGCGCATGGGGCAGTGGATCGGTGGAGACCGCGACGGCAATCCCAACGTCAGTGCGCAAACACTCGAATACGCCCTGCGCCGCCAATCCGAGGTCGCACTGCGACACTACCTGACGGAAGTGCATTATTTGGGTGGCGAGCTGTCGGTCTCCGCCATGCTGGCGGACTGTTCACCTGAAATGCAATCCCTGGCCGAGAGTTCGCCTGATCGCAACGTCCATCGCATGGACGAGCCGTACCGCCGTGCTCTGACGGGCGTTTACGCACGGCTTGCAGCAACGCTGCGGCAACTGACCGGCACGGAAGCAGCGCGCCATGCGGTGGCACCACAAAACCCGTACCTGCTGGCCCAGGAGTTTTCTGCGGAACTCAAGACCATCGAAACGTCCCTGAAGGCCAACCACGGAAAAGCACTGATCGCAGAGCGCTTGCAGCCATTGATCCGGGCAGTGGATGTGTTTGGATTCCACTTGGCAACGGTCGATCTGCGTCAAAGTTCCGACAAACATGAGCAAGTGGTCGACGAACTGCTGAGTACGGCTGGCATCGAAACCCAGTACAGTGCCCTGGATGAGGGTGCCAAATGCAAATTACTGATGGGTCTGCTCGGCGATGCCCGCTCGCTAACCGTGCACGGCGTAACGTACTCCGACCATGCCCGGAATGAATTGGCCATCTTCACGATGGCCAAAGAAATGCGACACCGGTTTGGCCATGAGGCGATACGGCACTACATCATCAGCCACACTGAAACAGTCAGTGACTTGTTGGAGGTGCTGTTGCTGCAAAAAGAAGTGGGCCTCATGCGCGGCATTCTCAATGCGCCAAAACTGAATCCGGCCGGTTCGCACGCAAGCGACTTAAACAACCCGGTTTGCGACCTGATCGTCGTACCACTGTTTGAAACAATTGAAGACCTGCGCAATGCTGCCCCTATCATGCGCGCGTTCTATGCACTTCCCGGAATTGCCGCGCTCGTTCGGCGCAGTGGCGGCGAACAAGACATCATGCTCGGGTATTCCGACAGCAATAAGGATGGTGGAATATTCACAAGCAATTGGGAACTCTACCGCGCTGAAATTGCTCTGGTGGAGCTTTTTGACGAGTTGGCAACCGCGCATCCCATCAAACTGAGGATGTTTCATGGGCGCGGTGGCACCGTAGGCCGCGGCGGCGGTCCTAGCTACGAAGCCATTCTGGCCCAACCTCCCGGCACAGTGCGTGGTCAAATCAGGTTGACAGAGCAGGGAGAGGTCATAGGCTCCAAGTATGCCAACCCCGAAATCGGACGCCGCAATCTGGAAACTTTGGTGGCAGCGACTTTGGAAGCAACCCTGTTACAGCCCACCAAGTCCGCCACCAAGGCTTTTTTGGACGCTGCCACTGAGTTGTCTGAAAACAGCATGCTGGCCTATCGTAGTTTGGTATACGGCACCCCCGGCTTTACCGAGTACTTTTTTAGCGCCACACCGATTCGTGAAATCGCCGAACTGAACATTGGGTCCCGACCGGCTTCGCGAAAGGCGTCCCAGCGAATTGAAGACCTGCGCGCGATCCCCTGGGGTTTCAGCTGGGGTCAATGCCGGCTCACCTTACCGGGCTGGTTTGGTTTCGGGTCCGCCGTTCATGCCTTTACGACGGTTGGTACGCCATCGCAGCAGCAAGAGCGCATCGCACTGCTGCAAAAAATGTACAAACAGTGGCCATTTTTCAGGACTTTGCTGTCCAACATGGACATGGTCATGGCCAAAAGTGATTTGGCTCTGGCAGCCCTCTATTCAGAATTGGTAGGTAACGCCCGATTGCGAAAAAAGATATTTACCGCCATTGAGGCAGAGTGGCACAGCACAGCACGTGCGCTGGCGATCGTTACCGGTGAAAAAAACCGCCTGGCTACCAACGCGGCGCTGCAACGCTCGATGCGCCACCGGTTTCCCTACATTGACCCTCTGCACCACTTGCAAGTGGAACTGGTTCGACGATACCGTGAGGGCAAAGCGGATGAAAAGGTGCAGCGTGGCATCCATATTTCCATCAATGGAATTGCCGCTGGTTTGCGCAACACCGGGTAGTTAGACGCTTGCATCCGCAGAATTTGTCCGCGGCGCACCGCTACCGGGCCCAGGAGAGCACCACGGTCATTCAGTAATCCAGGCCTGCGCCCACGACAATGCCGCTGCCAAATGCTCCTGCGCCCGGGCCGTCGGCGGCTCGCCCAACTCGAATTGCTCGCCACGAATCGCCAGCAACGTGCACAGCGGTGGCGCCTCGCCCTGTAGAGCGACATACACCTGCATCAGGGCCTGCGGCGACATGGCATGAGTAGTGAAACTGGCGTCCTGCGCGGGCTGCAACTGCGTCACTTCAAAGGGTGCGCGGCAGTTCAGACTGGCATCCACGAATAGGACGCGCTGCCGCCCGGACAGATCCAGCGCATGCTCGACCTGCAACTGGTAATCGTCAAGAAACTCAACGCCAGTGTGGGAAGCTGCGGCGGCGCGCAGGCTGTCGACAAACAAGGGGCCCAGAGCATCGTCACCCCGACTCAGGTTGCCCCAGCCAAACACCAGCAGTGGTGCCACTGGCGTGGTCATCAGGCTGCGAACTGGGCAGCAGGGGCGTTTAACTCATGAACAAACTCGCCTTGATGCGACTTGAGTACCCGGTCGATCACGGTGCCATCCGGTCCCAACAAGGTCACGTCCAGCGGCATTTGGCCCAGCGCATGCGTGGCGCACGATAGACAAGGGTCATAGGCGCGAATCGCCACTTCAATATGGTTGAGCAGGCCTTCAGTGAGCTCGCGTCCATCCAGATAGTCGCGCGCCACTGCGCGCACCGCTTCGTTCATGGCCTGGTTGTTGTGGGTGGTGGAGACAATCAGGTTGCAGCGCGTGACCAGATCGTTGTCACCCACGTCATAGTCGTGGATCAAGGTGCCGCGTGGTGCCTCGATGATGCCCACGCCGCTTCGCTGGCGAACCCCAGTGCTCAGCAGATCACCCGACAGCAGCGCGGGGCTGTCCAACAACTCGGCAATCACCTCCACGGAATGGAGCATCTCGATCATGCGGGCCCAGTGGTATGCCAGCGTGGCGTGCACCAGTTCACCGCGGCCCCAGGCCACGAACGCCTGGCGCTCGGCCTCGGCGCGCGGAGTCGGGATGAAGTCACAGTTCTGCACTCGGGCCAGCGGGCCCACGCGGTACCAACCCTGCTCACGACCGAGACTGCGCAGGTGCGGGACCTTCATGTAGCTCCAGGCACGCACTTCTTCTTCGATCAGCTCCAGATAGCGCTGATCGTCGATGCCGTCAAACAGGATGGCGCCATTGGAATCCCGCGCGCGCAACACTCCATCGTAAAAATCCAGAGCACCATCCGGTCGCACCAGCGACAACAGATTGGAGCGGAAGGTTCCAAACTGGTTGTAGAGCGCCGGGTTTTGCGCGTGCAACTGTTTGGCAATGTCCACCGACTCCTGCGCCCATTGCAGCATGTGCGGCAGTTCGCGTTTGAGGCTGTCTCGCTCCTCGGGGGTCACCAGTTTGTTGATGCCACCAGGCACGGCGCCGGTGCCGTGGACCCGCTTGCCCGAGGTGATGCGAATCACCTCCTGGCCAAACTTGCGAAGCAAAATGCCTTTTTTGGCAATCTCGGGGTGCGCCTGCGCCACACCTACGATGTTGCGCTTGGCCACTTCGGAGTCAAAACCAAACAGCAGGTCAGGCGAGGACAGGTGAAAGAAATGCAAGGCATGTGATTGCAGCATCTGCCCGTAATGCATCAGGCGACGCACCGCGTCGGCACTGGCAGTGATGGGCGCGGCACCGAGCACGCGGTCAAACGCCTTGGCGGCCGCGAGGTGGTGTGACACCGGACAGATGCCGCACAGGCGCTGCACCATCACCGGCACTTCCCAGTAGGGTCGGCCTTCAATGAACTTCTCAAAACCACGAAATTCGACGATGTGCAGGCGCACCTGCTGCACCCGGTTCTGGTCATCGATCAGCAGCGTGACCTTGCCGTGGCCTTCCACGCGCGAGACCGGGTCGATCGCCACGCGGCGCAGCCCGGCGGGGTTGGCTGCAGTTTCAAGCGCAAATGTCATGGGTAAATCCTTGGCGAATGAGGGGGCATGAGCCTGGCTGGGGTCGCATCAGTCATAGTGCATCAGACCGTGCCTAAGCTGGGGCGTGCGACCGGCAATCAGGTCGGTCAGGAACGACCAGAAAGCATCTCCCGATGGCGGGCAACCGGGTAAAAAGTAGTCCACATGAACCACTTCATGAATCGGGTGCACATGATTGAGCGGCAGCGGCAGCTCGGGGTCATTGGGAATCTGGCTGTTGGCGCTGGCGCCCGTATGGGTGCAATAGACGTCGCGCAGTATTTGCCCCACATCGAGCTGGTTACGCTGCGCAGGCAGCCCACCATTGATGGCGCATGCGCCCACTGCGACCAGGGTCTTGCAGTGGGCGCGAAACTCGCGCAGCACGTGCACGTTTTCGGCGTTGCACAAGCCGCCTTCGATCAGCCCGATGTCGCACTTGCCGATGGTCTTGATGTCAGTCAGCGGCGAACGGTCAAACTCGACGAGCTCGAGCAACTGCAACAGACGCTCATCAATGTCCAGAAAGGACATGTGGCAACCAAAGCAGCCCGCCAGCGAGACGGTTGCAAGCTTGAGTTTGCGAGGCGCGTGCAACAGCGCCGCACCTTCATTGGCAATCGTCATGGCGCATCTTCCTCAACTTGTTGCGACACCGGCTTGATGTCAAAGCGGCGCTGGCCGATCGGCGTGGCAAAACCCTGGCGCTTGGGCAAAATGGCACCCACCGGGCATATTTTGGCGGCGCAGTCGTCGGCCTGTAAGGCACTGTCCACCAGCAGACCGCTTGCGCTGTTGACCACCAGATGCGTGTGGATTCCGTGCCCGTCAATCGCAAACACGTGTTTGCCATCCACTTCAGCACTGGCCCGCACGCACAGCCCGCACAAAATACAACGGTTCAGGTCCAGCAGTACATCAGGATGGCTTGCGTCCATCGGTCGTGCAGGGTAGAACTCTTCAAAGCGCGGGCCTTCCATGTTCATCTCGTAGGCAGTGGCCTGAAGCAGGCAATTGCCACTTTTTTCGCACGATGGGCAGAAATGGTTGCCCTCGACAAACAGCATCTGCAGCAAGGTTTTGCGCTGGGCGTTGAGCTCATCAGTGTTGCTTTCGACCTCCTGACCGGACGCCGCCTGTACGGTACAGGCCGAGCCACTGCGCCCGTTGACCTTGACCGTGCACAGCCGGCAGGAGCCGTGCGGATGAAAACCCGGTTTCCAGCACAGGTGCGGTATGTAGTGCCCGGCGCGCGTGGCCGCTTGCAGGATGGTGTCGCCCGGGCCGAATTCGACCTCTGCGCCGTCGAGCTCAAAAGTGCCCGGACTCAGGGCGTCAATACGCTTGTTGCTCATAGATTCTCCAAATGGGCACCCGCATCGTCGCGCGCGGTCGCCAGGCGTGCTTGCGACAACTCGGCGTCCAGGTCAAAGCCCGGCACGAAATGCAGTGATTGAAGGTGTCGCTCGTAGGCCGGGCGAAATTTGGCGATGGTGTCGCGCAGCGGGTTGCAGGCAGCCGCACCCAGACCACAGTGGGTCGTGCCGTGCATCAACTTATCGAGTTCGAACAGCACCTGAACATCTTCTGCGGAACCATCGCCGCGCTGCAGCTTTTCCATGCGCATCACCACCAACTTGGTGCCGACACGGCAGGGGGTGCAAAAGCCGCAACTCTCGTGTGCGAAGAAGTGCGCAAAGTTGCGCGCCACGGTGAACATGTCACGTGAGCGGTCAAACACCATGAAAGCGCCGGCCGTGGGCACATCTTCAAACCCAATACGGCGGCTGAATTCCGAGGCCGAAAGGCAGACGCCCGAGGGCCCGCCGACCTGCACCGCCTGCGTATTGCGGGCGCCACAGTCTTCCAGGATGCGACCAACGCGTGTACCAAAAGGATATTCATAAATCCCCGGACGTTCACAATCGCCCGACACGGAGTGAATTTTTGTGCCGGTGGACGGGCTGGTGCCGATCTTGGCCCACCATTCGCCACCATGCAGTGCAATATGCGTAACTGCACAAAAGGTCTCCACATTATTGACGGTCGTGGGTTGACCCAGGTAACCATGCTCCACCGGAAAGGGTGGACGGATGCGCGGAGTGCCGCGCTTACCTTCAAGCGATTCGATCAGCGCAGACTCTTCCCCACACACGTAAGCACCGGCACCGATATGGATATCAATGTCGAAATTGAAGCCGGACTGCCCCTGAATGGCATCACCCAGCAGATGGGCTTCACGGCGGAGCTGCAAAACCGCTTGCAGGTGTTCCAGCAGATACCGGTATTCGCCACGCAGGTAGATTAGCCCCCGCTGCGCGCCCACCACCCAGGCACCGATCGTCATGCCCTCAACCACACCGTCAAAATAACTGGTCAGAAGCACCCGATCCTTGAACGTGCCTGGCTCACCTTCGTCGGCGTTGCAGACCACGTAATGCATATCACCCGGCGCGTTGCGGCAAAGCTGCCACTTGGTGGCGGTCGCGTAACCCGCACCGCCGCGCCCGCGCAACTTGGAGCGCTTGAGATCGTCGAGCGTGCCCACAGGTCCGCGCGCAATAGCGGCGGCCAAAGCCTGACCGGGGGCAGGCTGGGGACCCAGCTTGACATCGGCCAGGCGAATTTGATCGTCGATGCGAGACCACTCGGGCGGCCACTGCGATGGCGGCACCTGCGCCTCAATCAGCGCCGCAATATGCTCGATGCGACCCGGCGTCAGGCGCGTGACCACCTGGTGGTGGTTGACCAGCAGCGCCGGCCCCTGGTCGCACAGCCCGGTACAAGATGCCATGGTCACACTGACCCGCCCATCGGCGCGCACCTGATCACGTGTGACACCCAGGCGCTGGCACAGATCGCGCATCAGCGCCTCATTGCCCAACATGCGGTCTGTGATGTTGTTGCTAAACAAAATACGGTACTGGCCAACCGGTTTGGTGTGAAAGAAGCGGTAAAACCCGGCCACCCCCTGCACATGGGCCAAGGTCAGGCCCAGGGCCTGTGCAATCTGGCTCAGGGCTTCGCGCGGCAACCAGCCCTGCGTGGCCTGCCATTCACGCAATATTTGCACCAGCGCATGGGGCGCATGCCGATAGCGAGCCAGCAAAATCTGCAGTTCCGGGGTCAGGGTGCCTGGGGCAGGATTGACGTTTTGCACGGGATGGACCAATTCGTGAAATATTTAGATACAGTTTATCGACCAATTGTGACGCCAGTTTGCCCTACGACAATGCTTGCTCGAAATGGATGACCAAAGTTTGACAGCATCCATCACCCGATCGCTTTGCATCGAACCGGTTCAGTCAGCGTGATACCAGATCACGCACCGCACCCAGTTGGCGACGCGACACCAGCAACAGTTCGTCGACGCCATCGAGCCGCACCGCCCAGCCTTCGCCCTCCTCGGCATCAAAATGCTTTTCCAGCGCACGCACTGCGCGCCTTGCAATCAGCGCATTGCGGTGAATCCGGAAAAAGTCGGCGCGGTATTTTTCCTCCAACTCTCCGAGTGAGATATCCAAAATGTAGCTGCGGCTCGCGGTACGTACTGTGACGTACTTCAATTCGGCCTTGAAATAGACGATTTGTGCCAACGGTACCCGTTCGGTGCGACCACGCTCTTGGATAATCAACACATTTTCTTGCGGCAAATTGGCCTCTAGCCCTCGTCGAATATGCGTAAGACGCTCTACTTTTTGTAGCGCCTGCTGTAAACGTTCCAACCGTACCGGCTTGGTCAAATAATCCACCGCTTCAAGCTCAAATGCGGCTACGGCGTGTTCAGCGTGTGCAGTTACAAAAATCAGCGCTGGCGGGTGCGCCATATCCTGTAGCGCGCGCGCCAGAGTCAGGCCATCCGCACCGGGCATGTGAATATCAATGAGTGCCACATCCACTGGCTGGTGCTGCGCCACCGACATCGCCTGTACCGCATTGGCCGCCTCACCCACCCAGCGCACTGCGGGCACGGTGCAATCCGCCAGCAGTGTGCGCATGCGCGAACGCGCCAGGCTTTCGTCGTCGACTACCAACACCGTGAGGACGCCGCGCGTATCTCTGTCCTCGCTCATAGCGGCACCTCCATCCGTACCTGATAAAACCCGTCTTTGAATCCGCTGCGAAACTGCCCCTGCACATCGTGCAACAGTGCCAGCCGTTCGCGCACATTCTGCAGGGCCAGACCCTGGCCCTGCACACCCTGACCATTTGGCACCGTGTTGGTCACCTTGATTACTACCATCGAACCCCTGCGCTGGGTGGAGATGCGTACATCCGCCCCGGCTGAACTGGGCTCGACACCATGGCGCACCGCATTTTCTACCAGGGGCTGCAATAGCAAAGGTGGCAATTGCGCCCCATCCGCTTCGGGATCCAGTGCCCACTGCACCCGCAGGCGTTCACCAAACCGGACCTCTTCGATTGCCAGATACCGCCGCGCAAGCCGTATTTCCTCGCCCAACCGAACGGGCTCCCCCGAGTCATTGAGCGCCTCACGAAACAAGTCACTCAAGTCTTCCAACAGAGATTCCGCCTTTGCCGGCTCCGCACGGACCAGCGCAATAGCGCTGTTGAGCGTATTAAAGAGGAAGTGAGGACGAATTCGCGATTGCAGTTCAGCCAGACGGGCCGAGGTACGCGCGGGCATTTCCCCTTTGCTGCGGAGCACCAATGCAGCCACCAGCATGAATGACCACAGGGCTCCACTACTCGCACTGGCGACCCAGGGTGGCGAGGCCAGAAGCCCGGACCAGCTCAACATGGCACAGCCATACACACCGGCTGCCGCGCCAAGCAAAACTGCAACCAGATATTGCATAGGCGGGGCCAATCGGGCGATCACCTTTTTTGACAAACAGGCGATCAGCAGCCACGCCAGTGTTGCGGGTAACGCGCCGCCGGTGACCAGCGCCACGCGAACGACCCAGTCCACGATGTCGTGTGACACAAAGGCCACCGCCACCCCTGCGCAGACCTCGACAAAGAGCACTGCACGCAGAACCACTCCCGTCTGACAGGCATCAAACACCAGTCGGCGTGTCACGGCAGGCCCGGCGTCCGCCGGGCGGGAGTCCTGCGAGGGCAGCAACTCCTGGAACGCCGATAATATTTGGGTGTCTTTCATGAAACCGGATTTTGACTCCATTACCCGCACCGCTCCCCATGTCCAAAAATCAACTCGACAAAAAATCCCAGGCGTGGTCGGCGCTTTTCTCTGAACCCATGAGCGATTTAGTCAAGCGCTACACCTCCAGTGTATTTTTTGACAAACGCCTGTGGCAGGCCGACATCACGGGCAGCCTCGCCCACGCCGAAATGCTTGCAGCCCAGGGCATCATCTCAGCTGACGACCATGCCGCTATTGTGCGCGGCATGGCACTCATCACGGCAGACATTGAATCCAGTAACTTCGAATGGAAGCTCGACCTGGAAGACGTGCACCTCAATATCGAGGCCCGCCTCACCCAACTGGTGGGAGACGCTGGCAAACGCCTGCATACCGGCCGCTCCAGAAACGACCAGGTCGCCACCGACGTGCGCCTGTGGCTGCGCGGCGAGATCGACCTGATTGGCGAACTGCTGGTCGATCTGCAGAAATCCCTGTTGGACGTGGCGGAGAAAAACGTCGACGTCATCCTGCCCGGCTTTACCCACCTGCAGGTGGCCCAGCCCGTGAGCTTTGGCCACCACATGCTGGCCTATGTGGAAATGTTCAGCCGCGATGCCGAACGCTTTGCGGAGGTTCGTGCCCGCACCAACCGCCTGCCCCTGGGCGCCGCCGCGCTGGCGGGCACCAGCTACCCGCTTGACCGCGACCGCGTGGCCCGCACCCTAGGCATGGTGGACGCCGCTGGCAACCCGCAGGTCTGCCAGAACAGTCTGGATGCGGTGAGCGACCGCGATTTCGCGATTGAATTCACCGCTGCCGCCACGCTGACTATGGTTCACGTGAGCCGCATGAGTGAAGAACTGATCCTGTGGATGAGCCAGAACTTTGGCTTCATCAAAATTGCCGACCGTTTCACCACCGGTAGTTCCATCATGCCGCAGAAGAAAAACCCCGATGTGCCCGAACTGGCGCGCGGCAAAACCGGCCGTGTGGTCGGTCACTTGATGGGACTGATCACGCTGATGAAGGGCCAGCCCTTGGCCTACAACAAGGACAACCAGGAAGACAAGGAGCCGCTGTTCGACACCGTCGACACGCTCAAAGACACGCTGCGCATCTTCAGCGAGATGGTCGGCGGCCAACTCAACCCGGCAACCGGCCACAAGGAAAGTGGCATCACCGTCAACCAAGTACCCATGGAACAGGCCGCGCTCAGGGGTTATGCCACCGCTACCGACCTAGCCGACTACTTGGTCCGACGCGGCCTGCCCTTTCGCGATGCCCACGAGATCGTTGCCCACGCCGTCAAAGCTGCCACTTCGCATCAGGTTGACCTGTCGGAGCTACCGCTGGCGGTGCTGCAGGAGTTCAACCCGGCCATTGAAAAGGATGTGTATGACTGTTTGAGCCTGCGCGGCTCGCTCAACGCCCGCAACACGCTGGGTGGCACCGCGCCAGTGCAGGTGCGCGCGCAGGTGGCGCGGCACCGGGCGCGGCTGGGGTAGGATAACTCCTATTTCGATAGCGAACTATTGTTATTTCACGAGGGCTAGCGGCATATTTCCCCAAAATAACCTTAGGCTTCCGTGTCAAGGGTGCTTGGTGGAACAACTGTGAATTCGACTGCGAATGTCGCCCCGGGGCCGATGTCCAAGCGACCACCAATTTGGGAGGCCAAGCTGGCAACCAGTTGCAGCCCTAGCGAATGCTGTCGTCTGACCTCAAAATCCTCACTTAGACCTATGCCGGTGTCGTGTACCTGCATGCGCCAACCATTGCGCTCACTCAGAGGCAGCAGTTGAAGGGATACGTAGCCTTTGTGTCCTTCGGGGAAACCATGCTTAAGAGCGTTTGAAATCAGTTCGCTGACCATTAGTCCACAGGGAATGGCCTGATCCAGGCCAACCTGCACAGTTCCCAATTCAAGCCTCAGACTGTGTGTTTCCGGTGACACCCTCAGGGCGGTGAAGCATCCATTGGCAACCTGGCTTAAGTAATGCCCCAAGTCGATGGCAGCGAAGGTGCCTGAGCGGTATATCAATTCATGTAGCAATGCCATGGAACGAACTCTGTCCTGCATGGCCTCCAAGACTGTCTTGGCATCCACATCCTCGGTCCGACCCCGTTCCAGACGCAGCAGACTCGTGATCACTTGGAGATTATTCTTTACGCGATGATGGACTTCCTTCAGTAAGGCATCTTTTTCCTCCAGGGATTTCTGCAAAGCGCCTTCCACTTGCTTACGGTCGGTGATGTCCCTAACGACCGCGACGATGCGATCGTGCTTACCAATGCGGGCAAGGCGCAGGGAGACGGCGGTCCAAAACATGCTTCCGTCACGTCTGCGTGCAATCCAGTCAAAGGATTGTGGCCCCTCACTCTTAGCAAGTTTAATCTTCTCGATGGCCTCCGCAGGCGAATAAGGAGCGGCATTTCCGCTCAATTCGCCCGGCCCGCACGCGATGGCCTGTTCATGCGCGTACCCATACATTTCGCACATGCGTCGGTTGACGTCAACAATCGCGCCCGTATTTGCGTCGTGTATGAAAATTGCTTCATTGACTGCGTCGAAGATCTCTCGGAAGCGGGCTTCACTCTCTTTCAGGCCTTCTTCTCGGACTGCCAACGATGCCAGCAGCCGATTGAACCCACCAATCAGCTCACCAACTTCATCTGTATAGGGAATGGGAAGCTGCTGCGGCGGTTCATCTGACTTTGAAAGATCAGCCAATGTCTCAACGGTTAACAGAATTGGAGAAAGTTGGAGTTTCAACATCCACCATGCCAAAAACCCTGCACCAATGGTCACCGCAATAGTGAGCAAAAGCAATTGCTTCTCAACCTCACTAATCGGCGCAAAGGCCTCCATTATTGGTAGAGAAACAGCGACGTACCAATCGGCTACAGGAATGCTTTTAGTGGCACTCAGAACCTCCTCCCCGCGCGGATTAATAATTATTTCTGTTCCGGTTTTTCCTCCAAGATGGGCATCAATCGACGCATTCACGCCGGGTGCAGGGAGCAATTCCATGACTCGCGACTTATCGGAAGACGTAATCACCAATCGATGCTGTTTCGAAACTATTAGTAGAGTCCCCGTCTTTCCGTATCGGCTGTTTGTGATGTTGTCCAGAAAGTTTGGTAAACGAAGATCAGTGACAGCTCCCAGTACACCGATCACTTTCCCGAATGAGTCTCGGATGGGTACGCCGATGACAAACGCAGGTGCCTTCATCAACTTGCTCATCACTGGTCGACCTATGGTCACAGTGCCCTTATCTAGCGGTCCTCTCATGTAATCCCGCTCACTGAAATTTGCACCTAGTCGCCCTGGCAATAGTGGGTACTCGGCAATAACGGTCCCGTCTGTCCCTGCAACTGCAATGCCGTTGTTGAAAAGCGCATAGTCGGCTTGCCGATCTTCAAGAAATGCATGTAGCTTTTCTCGGCGCTGCATTAGTGCGGGCGTAATTCTCTTGCTTAAAGCCTCCAGCGCGTTCAATCTGGTTCGCATTTCATCGTTGACATTGGCTGCTACGAATGTGGCCATCGACGATTGCTGACTCATCAGCAAATCCTGCATTCGCGTGTGGAGTATTCGGCTGCCGTAAAGCGCGAGCAACCAGATGCTGATCAAAAAAATGAGCAGTGTAAGGAACGTCACCCTAGTCTTGAGTGAGCGTCTGGGCAATACATTCAAATTCACGGACAGCCCCTAAATAGCACTAGGGAAACACGTTTGAAGTCACTCTACCACCGCTTACGCCTCGCCTGACACGCACATGATGAACTTTCTTTGCTGC
>CAIQBN010000228.1 GCA_903870065.1 uncultured beta proteobacterium
CAGCGCCAGCGCATTGGTCGTCACCACCTGTCCCGAAAGGTCAGTCAGCAGAAAAACAACCGGTGCATATTCGATCACATCACGGAACATGCCTTCAAGGCGCCGCCGTTCGGCCGATACCGACATTTGTGTCCTGATTCGTGCCAGCAGGGTAACCGCCGCAAAGGGCTTGCGGACAAAGTCAGCGCCCCCCACTTCGAAGCAACGGGATTCACTTTCGATGTCATCGTGGCCAGTGACAAAAATGACCGGAATCTCCTGCGTTTGCGGGTCAGCCTTGAGTGCCTGGCAGGCGGCAAAACCACCCATTCCAGGCATCACAACATCCATCAAAATGACCATGGGGCTGCTCACCAAAGCACATTCCACGGCTTGCTCGCCGGTTGCCGCCGATGCAAATGAAATTCCAGCCCTTTCAAGAATGACCTCGATCAGGCGGCGATTGATTGGTTCATCGTCAACAATCAAGACGCTGCGACTATTGGGCATCGACACGGATCCTTGTGTATCCACTCTTGGGTCACTGGCGATTCTAAGTGTCGGGCGTTGCCGCTTTCACGTAGGGCGCGCCCTACCCCTATTTCAGCACTTTCTGATGGCTTTCAGAGTCAAATTTGCCGATCATTGGGAGCATGAAGACCATGATCCACGTAGAAGACTCCGATCTCATCTTGCTGCGCTTGGCCGAATGGATCGTCGAAATAGACCCAGCACTCCAACTCTTGCCCGCCACCAGTCTTGCCGAAGCACGCCAGATGGTGCCACTGCACAGGCCCGATTTCATGATTCTTGATATCAACCTGCCTGATGGCAATGCGACCAGTCACCTCGCCGACTTCAAAAAGATGGCGCCCGACATGCAAATTGCAGTCTTGAGCAGCAGCAACGATTCGTTCACGCGGGAAAAGTGCTTCCAACTCGGCGCGGACTGGGTTTTCGACAAGGCGACCGACATCCCCAAGCTCATTGGCCTCCTGACGGATGTCAACACGCAGGCTGGAGATCTATGACGCTGCCATCGGATATTTGACACCTTCAAACCGACTGAAATTGGCTACTGGCAACTCTTTATCGACACGATCCACTTGAGAGACTTGATCCATGGCAACCCTGACCAGAGAAGAAGCCTATGCAAAGCTGGGAGCAATCACCCGCGAGATGCATGAAGCGTTCACCGTCTTGGGCGGCAGCACCGACCTGCACCACATCGTTGAGGAGTTCCCGAACGCGAGGGATCGGCTGTCACATGTGGGCAAGATGACTGAGAATGCCGCGAACACGGTGTTGAATTTGGTCGATGCAGCCAAGCCCGAGTGCGACGAGCTCGCCAAGCGTGGCGTTGAATTGGGGCAATCACTGAGCCGAATGGCGGAGTCAGACGGGCTTTCTGTGGAGCGTGCGCGGTCCCTGATCAATGTCTGCGGAAAATTCGCGGGCAGCACGTCCGATTTCGCACTGAAGCAAGCAGGAATTTTGAGCGACATCATGATGGCGCAAGACTTCCAGGACTTGTCGGGGCAGGTTATCAAGAAAGTCATCGACATCATCAACCGCACCGAGCTGCAATTGGTGCAACTCCTGATGGATAGCGCACCCATCGCTGAGCCGAGCAGCACGGAGAAGAAGGCTGAGTTCAAGGGTGAAACGCAACAGCTTCAGGGTCCTCAGAGCAACTCAAGTGCGCTTGCGCAGGGCGACGTGGACAACTTGCTCGCGTCACTCGGTTTCTGACGGCATCACCCCTATTCCCACCAAAGGCCACACATGTCCGAAACGCTTCGATTTTTGGTTGTGGATGACTTTTCCACGATGCGCAGGATCATCTGCAATTTGCTCAAGGAATCCGGATTCACGGATGCAGTGGAAGCTGAAGATGGCGCTATTGGATTGCAGAAGCTGCGTTCGAGAAAATTTGACTTCGTCGTATGTGACATCAATATGCCCAACATGAACGGTTTTGAGCTGCTTGAAGCAGCCAAAGCCGACGCTACCCTAAAGCACATACCATTCTTGCTGGTCACTGCCGAGGCCCGAAAGGAAGACATCATTTTTGCAGCGCAAAAGGGAGCGTCCGGCTACATTGTCAAGCCGTTTACCAAAGCGATCCTAGAAGACAAAGTGACCCATATTTGCAAAAAATTGGGGCTGATTGAAGCATAGAGCCGCCTGGGAACTACCTCGGCAGCAGGTGCACCTGCACCACTTTAAAAGGTTTCCCAGTCGTCATCGCCACCGGCCGGCGTCGGCTTTTTGGCAGCTACGGCAGGCACCGTCTTGGCCGGAGTGGTGCTTTTAGCGGCACTGTGTTTCGCAGCAGCGGGTTTGCTGGCCCGCTGTGACGGCGTTCCGGTGGCGTTGCCGCTGCGGCGCTCGGTCCCCTTGAAGGTGGCGCCATTGGATTTCGCAGACCGCACGGGCGTGGTCATGAGCGGAGCCACATGGGCGTGGCCTGTGGTCTTGAAAACGGCCACGGTTTGGACCAACTCTTGGGCCTGACTCTTGAGGCTGCTGGCAGCCGCGGCCATTTGCTCGACCAGCGCCGCATTCTGCTGGGTGACCTGGTCCATTTGGGAAACCGCTTCGCCCACCTGGGACACGCCGGCGGATTGTTCGCTACTGGCGGCGCTAATTTCACCCATCAAATCGGTTACGCGCTTGATGCTGTCCACCACTTCGGTCATTGTGCTGCCGGCCTCGTCTACCAGGGTCGTACCCTGCTCGACACGTTCGACGCTGGCATTGATGAGGGACTTGATTTCCTTGGCCGCCTCCGCGCTGCGCCCGGCCAGGCTGCGCACCTCGCTGGCAACCACTGCAAAGCCACGGCCCTGCTCACCCGCCCTGGCCGCCTCCACTGCGGCATTGAGCGCGAGAATATTGGTCTGGAACGCAATGCCGTCGATGACCTGAATAATGTCGCTGATCTTGCGCGAGGCATCGTTGATGCCGCGCATGGTGTCCACCACCTGGGCGACCACCGCCCCACCCTTCACCGCAACCGTACTGGCATTGAGCGCCAGTTGATTGGCCTGGCGTGCGCTGTCGGCATTTTGCTTGACGGTGGAACTCAGTTCTTCCATGGATGCCGCGGTTTGCTCCAGCGCACTGGCCTGGCTTTCGGTGCGAGCGCTCAGGTCGTGGTTACCCGACGCAATTTCAGCACTGGCAGTGGAAACACCTTCGGAGCCCTGGCGCACGGAGGTCACCACCTTGGAGAGACTCTGATTCATATCCCTCAGGGCCGACAACAGTTGCCCAACCTCGTCCGTCGAGGTAGATGTGATGTTCGATGTCAAATCTCCTGCGGCCACCCGCTGCGCGGTTGTCAGGGCTTCTCTGATCGGCCCAACAATGCTGCGTGTGACATAAAAGGCCATTGCCGCAGCGGCTGCAACTGCGGCCAGGGCCAGGGCCAACACAATAAGCCTGGCACTGTCATAGGTTTCGTCACTGAGTTTGTCGGCCTTCAGCATCAGCGCGTTTTGAAACTCGATGAGTTTGTCCAATCGGTCCAGGTAGTTGGCTTGCGCCTTTCGCAGGGTTCCCAAGAGTAATTGCGCAGCGTCTTCGGTTTTCTTGTCCGCGATTAATTTCTGCAGCGACTCCAGTTCCACCGCATACGCGGCGCGTGCGGTTTTGAGCGCTGTCAGCAGAGTCTTGCCCTCCTCGCTGGAAATCGACTTCTCCAAAACGTCCATCTGCTCGGTAATGTGGGTCCGTGCCTTACCAATGCGCTCCCCCTCGGCCTTGATTGCGGCGTCATCCTGCATCAGCAGCATATTGCGCGTGGCGCGCGCCACCTCGTTAACGTAGCCCTCAATTTCATAGGCTGCAATCACCTTGGGATAGTCCACCGTCACAGTTGCCTTGGTGCCATCGTGCAATACAGCAAGGCGCGATATCGCAACAAACACAATGAGCGCCAACAAAATCAGCACAAATCCAAAAGCCCCGGCGAGTCGAGGACCAATTTTGATATTTTTCATCATTTTTCTCTAATTTTTGCAGTATTAGTTTAACGCGATACGGGTTTGCCCGTCCAAGCCCAATCGTCCACCCATTGTCAGGTTATCCATCATCATGATCCTCACCGTCTTTTTTACCCGTCAACCATAGCCGAAAAGGCTCGCGCTTCCCCTGGAATGCCTCAAATACTGGCGCGTTTAGGCCAGGCAAACATACCGTTTTTGCAAACTATTGCGATACGTCAACCCAAACCGAATGGGCAGGTGACAAGACTGGCGTCAACCCCAGAAAGGGGGACGTCCGAGTACAGCAGAAGTACTATTGCTACGCGCGTTTTAACCGCACACGGTGGGCGAAAGTCTGTGAAGAACTGATCCGCTGATCCTTGGCCAATGGGTAAACGCAGCAATCCGATCTTCGCTCAGGTGACAATTTCGTTTGGCCGGGGTAAGACAACGGTGATGGTGGTGGTATCAGATGGTTCTGACGCCGCGGTAGTGTCGTCGACAATCAAGACGATCGGGCGAATACGGCTTCAGAAGCATCGACGTTTCTCCGCAGACGATGGCTGCTTCAATGTGGGCGCGCTCGCCCGCGGCGGTGATCATGATGAAGGGCACGGCAAAGAGCTTTGCGTCTTCAAACTCTCCCTATTGCAAAGCTGCCAAAGCAGCATCGAATTCGAAGTCTGCCACGGCTGCTGCCACGCGTTTGAGACGGCTCGCCAGGGGCGTGCCCCTAGCCAGCTCCATCAGTTCATCAACCGCGTCGGAGGCATCTGCATCGCTGTCCTTGAGCAAGCTTGTCAAACGCTGTAAGCCCGCCTGCACGGCAGCACTGCTGGCGTCACTGGAGTCGCGGGGCCGCGCACTGGGCGCTGCCTGATCTGCCGCACCCACCATCCGCAGCCCCGCTATCACCGGTTCCAGCTCCTTGAGCGTGATCGCCAGCAAGGTGTCAATCTGCTCGGGCGCGGCATGCACCAAGCAGGCGTGCTCGAGTTCCGCCGCAGCGGCCTGCACGCCCCTGGCCCCGATGTTGCCCGCCGTGCCCTTCAAGGTGTGCGCTGCCCGTGCCGCTGCCGTTGGGTCCGCGTCTGTGCGGGCTGCCGCAAACAGTGTTTCAAAGTCGCCTTGGCTGTCCATGAACTTGATCAGCAGTCTGGTGTACAGCTTCTCGTTATCCATGGTGGTGGCCATGCCAGCTTTCACGTCGATGCCGGGCAGGTTTGACCAGCCCGCAACGGGGGACGTCGGTGCAGCAGCCGAGCCAGAACAATTTATGTCATTTTGGCCCCTAGCCCTCGTATTTCTTGCGTTATCCGCTATCAATTCAGGAGTTTTTTGCACCTCCAGACCGCTTGATGGTGTGGCTGTCTGCGTTGGCGCGGGCGTGCTCGCAGGCGTCCTGGGCTTGATCCACTTGGCAATGGTGGCAAACATCTCGTCCACGTTAAGTGGCTTG
This sequence comes from uncultured beta proteobacterium, assembly GCA_903870065.1. Classification (GTDB taxonomy): domain Bacteria; phylum Pseudomonadota; class Gammaproteobacteria; order Burkholderiales; family Burkholderiaceae_C; genus Allorhodoferax. The sequence goes on from CAIQBN010000228.1 coordinate 5,431, forward strand.
GCAATGTGGTCCCACATGCCCGCCTCCAGCACCTTCTCGCGGTCACCGGCCATGGCGTTGGCGGTCATGGCGATGATGGGCAGGTCTTTAAACAGTGGGTTCTTGCGGATCTGGCGGGTGGCCGTGTAGCCGTCCATCACTGGCATTTGGCAGTCCATCAGCACACCATCAAACTGCGAGCCGGCAGCCAGGATGTCCAGCGCTTCCTGGCCGTGGTTGGCCAGCACGACTTCCATGCCCGCGTTGGCGAGCAATTCCATGGCCAGTTCCTGGTTCATGTCGTTGTCTTCGACCAGCAGCACTTTGGCGCCCTTGAGCTGGGACATCACTTCGGTGTGGCTACCAGCCTTTTCAGTGGCGCGGGTTTCCGCAATGATGCCTTTGCCCAGTGTCTCGCCTATGGCTTCGAGCAGCGTGGAGGCAGTGACCGGTTTGGTCAGGATTGCGTTGAGCTTGACGCCACGGTCCTGGGCACTGCCCATGGCTTCTTCGCGTCCGTAGGCAGTGACCATGATGACGGTGGGCAAATGGCTCAGGTGCTCTTCTTGCAACTGGCGCACGGTTTCCACCCCGTCCATCACCGGCATCTTCCAGTCCATGAGGACCAGGTCGTAGGGCAACGCTTTTTTGTCACTTGCGGCAATCATCTGGAGTGCTTGCTGGCCGTCCCAGGCGACATCGACTTCCAGTCCAAAGGTCTTGGCCATGGTAGAGAGGATTTCGCGGGCACTGGCGTTGTCGTCCACCACCAGCACACGCACGCCCAGGAGTTCTTCGGCCTTGAACATGCGCCGGGCCTGCGGGTTGGCTTGCACGCCAAAACTGGCATGAAAGTGGAAGCTGGAACCTTTGCCTGCCTGACTTTCCACCCAGATGCGCCCGCCCATGGCTTCAACCAGGTTCTTCGATATCGCCAGGCCCAACCCGGTGCCGCCATATTTGCGGGTGGTGGAGGCGTCGGCCTGACTAAAGGACTGGAACATCTTGGCGCATTGCTCGGGCGTCATGCCGATGCCAGAGTCTTTGACCCAGAAGTGCAGTTCCACCCCTTGAGCGTCTTCTGACACTTTTTCGATGCCGACCACGATTTCGCCGGAGTCAGTGAATTTGACGGCGTTGTTGCCCAGATTGATCAATATCTGGCCCAGGCGCAAGGGGTCACCTTGCAGGGCGGTAGGTACGTTGGCTGCTGCGTTGAAGAGCAGTTCCAAGCCCTTGTCTTCGGCTTTCATACCCACCAGGTTGGCCAGGTTGTCCATGACGTCCTCTAGGCGGAAGTCGATGGTCTCCATGGTCATCTTGCCGGCTTCTATCTTGCTGTAGTCCAGGATGTCGTTGATGATGCCCAGCAAATTGGTGCCCGAGCGGTGGACCTTTTCGATGTAGTTGCGCTGCTTTTTATCTAGACTCGTTTGCAGCGCCAGATGCGACATGCCAATGATGGCGTTCATCGGCGTCCTGATCTCGTGGCTCATGTTGGCCAGGAAATCGCTCTTGGCCTTCGTCGCCTCTTCCGCTACTTCCTTGGCCTTGCGCATGGCCTCTTCCGCTTCTTCGATGCGCGTGATGTTGTAACTCCATGCGACGATGTGCCTGCCACCAAAAATTTCTTCCTGCGATGCGGTCAAGAGCACAGTCACATAGCTGCCATCGGACCGTTTCAGGTGCGTCTTGTAGTCGGACACCTTTCCGTGCGTCTGCACTGCATGAAGGTATTGGTCGCGCTCGGTCATGTCATACCAGTAGTCGCTGGGGCTGAGTTGCGCCATTTCCTGTGGCGTGTAGCCCAGCAGGCTGGCCAGCCGCTCATTGCGGAACACGGATACTCCGTCCTCGGTGGTGATGGAGCAGCCCACCGGGCTGAGCTCCAACAGTTCGCGCATGCGTTGCTCGCCTTCTTGCAGGCGCCTTTCATTCTCTTGCAGCGTCTGTGCCTGCTGCAGGGTCTCTTGAAGCAGACGCTGCGTATCAGCGCTGCGTTCCAGAATCTCCATGCATAGTGCCAGCGTGGGCAAAAGTTCCTTGACAAGGGCCTCTTCTGCTGCCGTCAGACTCTGCAACATTGCAAATTCCAGCACACCCAGCAGCACACCGTTGTTCATCACTGGCAGCAGCCACAGCGTATGTGGATTGGCCGCCGCAAGTGCCGAGCCGGATTGCAGGTACCCGGTGGTTGGCCCATCCAATCGAAGTTCGCGCAATTCCAGCGCGCACTGCCCCAACAAGCCGTCTCCAAAACCATAGGTGCTTGCCGGCGTCGCAGCGCCGCTGCGGGCGTACCCCGCAGCCAAGCCCAAGGTCTGCGCCTGGTTGTCGGCCAGGTAAAGACTACCCTGCACGAGGGTGGTATTGCGTGCCAAACCTGAGAGCAAGGTGGTGCCCAGGGTGGCGAAGTCCTGGGCTTTTTGCAACTCGGCACCGACTTCCGCCAGCACCTGGCTCTGTTGCCCTGCGGTGACCAGTTCACGGTTGCCAGCGGCCAATTGCTCAAACAAGGCACTCACAGGCTCTGCCACTTGTCTGTGCAGCCGGCGGGCGACGTACGCACCGCTTCCCGCCAAGGCCAGTAGCATGAAGCCCATCAGTAGCATGAGCCCTCTGGACCACGGTGCAAAGTCGCTCTCGGGTGCCATAAGCACCAATTGAAACCGCTGATTGCGCAGGGGTTGCGTCAGTACCTTGATGCGCCAGGGTGTCTCACCGTTAAACACACGAACCCCCAACGGAGTGGCGTCCTGCGTAGCACCTGCTTCGATTGCAGCGGCAAGCGTGGTCAGCCCGATGGCTGCCGGCTCCTGCAATACGGATTTTTTGATCATCTCGGGGCTGTCAAAGCCGCTGCTGCGCGGCAGACCCAGTACCTTGCCATCGGCGGCGAGCAGTGCCACCTGTCCATTGGTTGCGTAACCCAAGCCCAACGACACGACTGTCAGGTCGGACAACAGTACGTCAAAAGCAATTACCGTCTGCCTGCCGGTGGCTTTGTCTGTCCAGCGGATGGCTGCTGTAATGCCCGGATCCTGCGTCGAAGCGAACTGATAAGGCGCCGTCCAGTACACCACGTTTTCCGGTACTGTCATCACTCCGGTGTACCAGGGACGCTTGCGCGGATCGTAATCCTGGTCTTTCCACTCGTCCAGAACTTTGGTGCGGCTATCGCTCCAGGTGAGCCAGTTCTGCTTCTTGCCCTTTTTCGGCACGTCAGTAACGCGGTTCTTCCAGCCCTCCGGCGTCTTGAGCAACAAGACTTCGCGTCCTTCATCGGTTGCCAGATGGATGCTACTGACAACGGAGCGCTGTGTGATGACCGGGATGAGTGTGCGGTTGAAGTCTCCCACGTCGTCAAAGCCAACTACGCCGTCGCGCACCCATTCGCGCGTGGTGAGCACAACGCGGTCGATGCTACTGGCGATCGACTCCATCTTGGTTCCCATGCGCTCGCTGCTTTCGCGCTGAGACGATTCGGCCTTTTCAATAGCAAGCGGCTTGGCACGCAACTGGTAAAACGTCGCCGCCACGGCGAGAAACAAAGCCATAACGATGGTGGGAATACCCCAACTCAGACGCCGCAGCAGACGGCGGATGCGCTGGCTGCTGGCTTGCAGGTCTTGTAGCTGACTTGCGGTCGATTGGGGTGTGGGGGTCTGTGTCATGGTCTATCCCCGCGCCTGTTGCAAGGCCGCCAGGGCGGCTTCAAAATCAAAGTCTTCCACCGCTTTGGCAACCCGCCTGAGCGCAAAGCCCAAAGCGGTTCCTGTGGCCTGCGCCATCACCGCGTCGAGCACATCCGATGCTTCTGCATCGCTGTCGCGCAACAAGGCTTCGAGGCGGTCCAAGTCGGAAGGCGCAATACCCTCTAGGCCATTTCCCCCTCCAGCCCTCGTATTCATTGCGCTACTAGCTATAAGTTCAGTAGCATCTGCATCCTGCTGGCCACTGACCGCGTGTTGGGTCGCCGGCTTGATCCACCTGGCGATGGTGGAGAACATTGCACCCACATTGAGCGGCTTGGCAATGTGGTCATTCATGCCCGCTGCCAACACCTTCTCCCGGTCCCCTGCCATCGCATTGGCCGTCATCGCAATGATGGGCAGGTTCCTGAATTGCGCGTTCTTGCGGATTTCCCGGGTGGCGGTGTAGCCATCCATCACCGGCATCTGGCAGTCCATGAGTACACCATCGAACCGGTTGCCTTTGGCGCTGTCGGCTGTGATTTTGTCCAGCGCATCCTGGCCGTTGACCGCCAGAGTGACTTCGATGCCCGCATTGCCGAGCAGCTCTATGGCCAACTCCTGGTTCATGTCATTGTCTTCCACCAGCAGCACGCGTGCCCCCCTGAGTGCGTCCATGGCCTCGTTGTGGCTGTCGGCCCGCTCTTCGCTGCGCGTGGTGATCTCCACCCCCTTGTGCAGGGTCTCGCCTATGGCCTCCAGCAGGGTCGATGGGGTGACCGGTTTGGTCAGCACGTTGTGAATCTGCACGCCACGCTCACTGGCACTGGCCATGGCTTCTTCGCGACCGAAGGCCGTCACCATGATGACAGCCGGCGTTTTGTTGAGGGTTTCGATGCGCATCTGGCGCACCACCTCTACCCCATCCGTGACTGGCATTTTCCAGTCCATGAGGACCAGGTCGTAGGGTTGCTGGCGTTTGTCGGCCTGCTCAATCAGGCGCAGGCCCTCTGCACCGTCGCGTGCCACATCGACTTCCAGACCAAATGTTCTGGCCATGGTGGAGAGGATTTCGCGCGCACTGGCGTTGTCGTCGACCACCAGCACGCGCACTCCCAGGAGTTCATCAGCTTTGAACATGCGCCGGGTCTGGGGATTCTTTTGTACGCCAAAGCGGGCGTGGAAGTGGAAGGTGGAGCCCTTGCCGGCCTGGCTTTCCACCCAGATGCGCCCGCGCATGAGTTCGACCAGGTTCTTCGAGATGGCAAGTCCCAGCCCGGTGCCGCCGTATTTGCGGGTGGTGGAGGCGTCAGCCTGGCTGAAGCTTTGGAACATCTTGCTGCACTGCTCCGGTGTCATGCCGATGCCTGTGTCTTTGACCCAGAAGTGCAACTCCACACCGTCAGCAAATTCGGCCGCCTTTTCCACGCCGATAACCACTTCGCCACTCTCTGTGAATTTGACGGCGTTATTGCCCAGGTTGACCAGCACTTGGCCCAGGCGCAGGGAGTCACCCACCAGCGCGGTGGGTACGTTTGGCGCCGTGCTGAAGAGCAATTCCAGCCCTTTGTCTTCCGTCTTCATGCCCACCAGGTTGGCCAGGTGGTCCATGACGTCTTCCAAATGGAAGTCGATGGCCTCCATGCTCATCTTGCCGGCTTCGATCTTGCTGAAGTCCAGGATGTCGTTGATGATGCCCAAGAGGTTTTCACCAGCGCGGTTGACTTTTTCGATGTAGTTGCGCTGCTTCTTGTCCAGCTCGGTCTGCAACGCCAGGTGGCTCATGCCGATGATGGCGTTCATTGGCGTTCGGATCTCGTGGCTCATGTTGGCAAGGAAGTCACTCTTCGCTTTGGTCGCGTCTTCTGCTACTTCCTTGGCCCGACGGACTTCCTGCTCGGCAGCCATGCGCTCAGTGATGTCCAGCAACCAGCCCATGACGCCGTCTTCTCCGTTGTGGCGAAACGGAACAAACGTGACCAGAAAGTCCCGAAGCAGTCCGCCTTTGGTACGCAGCCGCATTTCCCTGTTGCGGACGAAGCCCTTGTTTTTGAGTTCACCCACTATTTCGGCTCGGGCTTCAGCGCTTTCGTAAATAGTGTGGGCAGCATCACCAATCTGCACACCGAACTGGTTTCCAAATTGCGGATTGAGGTACTTGAACACGCCGCCTGAAGAAAACGCCGTTCCTACCGGGCTGTTATCCAGAATGCCCTGAAGCGCCGTCTGCTGTGCCTCCAACTCGGTCGCCTGCTGTTGCATGAGACGACCCTGCTCACGGGTTTCGTCCAGCAGCTTGTTGGTCTTGACACTGCGCTCCAGAATTTCAAGGTTGGTGGCTAGCAGAGGCATTAGTCCGTCAATAAGGGCCAACTCGCGGGCATCAAAACCCTTGAAGGTAGCCAACTCCAGTACTCCCAGCAGGCGCTCATTGCGCAAAATGGGTAGAACAACGATGGAGTGTGGTACGGCCTCACCCAGGCTGGAGCCAATGTGCACGTAATCGCTGGGTGGTTGCAACAAGGTAATGGGTGCGCGCTCCATGGCACATTGCCCCACCAGCCCCTGGCCAATGGCGAAATACTGGTTCAAAGTCTTTCGCTGGCGGTGCGCATAGCTGTTGAGCATGCGCAGGCGACGCTGGTCTTCCTCGTACACATAAAAGACGCCTTGGCCCAATTGAATGAGTGGCGCGAGATTCGAAAAAAGGGCCTGCGCCAGTGTCGTAAAGCTAGGCGCAGATTGCATGACTTGCGCACACTGCGCCAAATGATTCTTTAGCCATGAATCGGATTCAATCTGCAACGACGCCGTCTGCAGCACGACTACGGAGCGGGCCAGGCTTCCGACTTCATTGTTGTAGTTGGTAAACGGCACGGCGATGTCGAGTTTGCCTGCCGCAATGCTCTCCACCGCATCACGCAGTGTTTCGGTAGGTCGTTGAATACTGCGGGCGATCAACCATCCGATCAGCAGGCTCAAGGCCAGCGCAACAACCAGTGAAATGGCAGTTGTCTGGAAGGCCAGGTTGCTCGCTTCAATGGCTTGGTCTGTGGAGTTGCGCGCACCGGCTTCCTTGATAGCCGTGAGCTTGGCAAGCGCCTCATTGGCCGCTAATCCGGGGCGACGGAATTCATCGGAAGCAATAAACCGGGCAGCCTCAGGTTCTGCCCCCCTGATCATTAAGGCAGTGGCCTTCTCGAAATTGGCTTTGTATTGGGCATATTCGCGCTCGAAATTCGCCAATGCATCTCTAGCTTCACTTCGAAACAAACGTCCGCGCAGTGCTGCGAGCTCAGACTGCAACGCAGAGTCGCTATCAGTCACCGCTTTCAAAGCGGCATCACGTGCTTTCCCCGGACCCGCAAGCGAGGCCTGGCGCAGTTCGCGGCCTATAGTGAGGTAGCCAATCTGCGCGTCCTTGGCGGCAGAGACTCCCAACATTTCCTTTTCGTACAGAACACGCAATTCGTCGCGCATGGTGTGCTGGATGATCAGATTCGTAATGCCGATTGCCAACGTAAACAGCATCAGCGCAGAGAACCCCAGCAACAGTTTGGTGGCGAGGGAGCGACGCTCCAGGAAAAGCAACGGCCACTTCATGGTGCAACCTCAGCAGTCGCAATTTCGGTTTGAGCCGATGCGGTAACGGGCATGGCATCGAGGTCAGAGAATGTGCCCACCAGCCCGCCCGGCGAGCCGTCGGCATTGCGAAAGCCGGCTACGTAGTACAGAGTGTTGTGCACCAGGCCGTCGGCAAAGGGGATGGGCATTGGCTTGCAGACCGCTCCAGTGCCGGCAATAGTGGCCAGGTCTTCGGCCTGGTAAGCCTCGCGGTCTGCCAGCGGCAGGTAATCCAAGTCCATCACTGACTTGCCAATCAAGTCCGAGCGCTCCACGCCAAACGCCTGCTCGTAGGCCCGGTTGAAGCCCAGAAAGCGTGCGTCCGCTCCCTTGTAAAAAACCGGGTAGGGAATGGTATCAATAAGGGTTTGCTGCAGGTGCAGCTGGTCGACATTGGTCTGGCGGATGGCCTGCGCCTGCTCCAACAACTGACGGGTCTGATCTGCCCGCAACAAAATCTGCAGATTGAGCGCCAGAAGGTGGATGAGTTCTTCAAAGCTCTCTCTTGGAAAGGACTGCGGTACATCCAGCAACGCAATTTCTACCAACCCAAGCACGTGTTCGTTGCGAATGACCGGAGCCATGACCAGGGTACCGGGAGTGGCCGACCCCAAGCCGGAGCGTATGGTCCAGTACCCGTCACCGACCGCGTCCATGACACGGGTCTTGCGCTCAATAGCGCACTGGCCTAGCAGGCCTTCACCTGCTTGCAGCGTGGACGAAACAGCGCCGTCGCAGGCGAAACTGGCCTGCAGCGTGAAATCAGTACTGTCCTCGCTGGTGCGGGTGTACACCACACCCTGCAGGGTGCCAAACAGCGCGTGGGCATCGCTGAGAAAGGTAGTGCACATGTCCGAAATGCTGTGGCTTTGTTGCAGGCGCACCATGGCCCCACCCAACTGAGTTCGGAACTTCAGTTGCCTTTCCTGTTCACTGGCAAGGCTTTGCAACTGCGCAGCGGCCATAGTCTGGGCATGGCGCCCTTTGAACAGGTGCATTGCCATCCAGGCCAGGAGCCAAAACAGCACAGCGGAGCCCAGCGAACGCAATGCCGTGGACTGCATCGAAGCCGTTTTGGCAAGGTCTTCCAGGACCACCAGCTTCCAGGGTCCCGCAGGGTCGCGCCAATCGACTTCAGCGGTGGCGACGGCGTAGCGATGGCCATCAAATTCCTGAAGATCATCGCGGGCAGCAACGGGAAGCCGCTCGGGGTCATTCTTGTCAAACAATGCCCCGAACTGTTTGAGGTCGCGTATGGCCTTGATCCTTTGGGGCGTGGCGACGCCTTCAAGCCGTCCGATCCAGTCGGCTTGGCTGCTGGCAAACACTACGCCCTGGGGAGACAAAAGCAGTGCCGCATCAAACCGCCCATGCAGCAACTTGTCTACCCGCTCCAGCGACGTTCGGGCAACCAATGCGCCCACCCCTGAATTGGCTTTGGCACGCTCGGAATAGATTGGAGCTGCAAAATACAAGGCGCGTTCACCACGTGCGAGGCTGATGGCGGCATATACGTTGGTCTTGCCCTGCATGGCCATTTGGTAGTAGGGGCGGAACTTCACATCCAGCCCGGTCGATGACTTGCCTACCCGATCCCAGGCAGTCTTGACCAAACCATCACTGGAAACCACCAGTACGCCCTCAGCGTCGAACGCGGCTCCGATCGCCATCAGCGTGCTGTCGATGGTGGCATTCACCGACAACAATCCGTTTTGTGCATCTTGCTTGATGTCGTTGTCAATCAGCCCCAGCAAGGTGACCGAGCCCATCAGGTTGCCGTTGAGCGTGCTGCCTACCACCTCAATGGCACTGCGCCTGGCTTCGTACTGCAGTTGGGTTATTCGCTGTTGAGAGCGGAAATGGGTGTCCGCCGTCCACACCAAGGCGGCCACTACGCAACCAGTCAATGCCATAGCACCCCAGGCCCAGCGCGCATAGTTGCTCAGCCACGCGGCAAGTTGATTCATGATCCCGCCCTCAAAAGGAATAAAGCGCCAACTTCAACCGGTAATTGTCTTGAGAGTAGCAGCCTTGTGGGCCAGGTCATCATCGCTGTCGGCATAGCGCTGGGCAATGGCCTGGAACTGATCCGTTAGCGCCATGAAGGCGTCCACAATATCGGGGTCAAAGTGCGTACCGCGCCCTTCGGCAATGATGCCAACGGCCTTGGCGTGCGGCATGCCCTCCTTGTAGACACGCCGGCTGATCAGCGCGTCGTACACATCGGCTACCGCCATCAGGCGCGCCGAGATGGGAATGTCATCACCGGCAAGGCGCTCGGGGTAGCCGCTGCCGTCCCACTTTTCCTGGTGGCAGTAGGCAATTTCCTTGGCGAACTTCAAAAACTCGACTTCCAGCCCGAGTTGGTCTTCGGCGTGCTGGATGGAATCGCGACCGAGTTTGCAATGCGTCTTCATGATCTCGAACTCATGCGGCTCAAAACGGCCTGGCTTGAGCAGGATGCGGTCAGGGATGCCCACCTTGCCAATGTCATGCAGGGGTGCTGACTTGAACAACATGGTGATGGTGTGGTCGCTGAGAAAACCACGGAAGCGGTCGTGGTTCTTCAGGTAGTTGGCAAGCAACTCCACGTAATACTGGGTCCGCCGGATGTGGTTGCCCGTGTCGTTGTCACGCGTTTCCGCCAAAGAAGCCATGGCCAGGATGGTGACGTCTTGAATGGCTGCCAATTCGCGCGTTCGTTTGGCGACTTCGGTCTCGAGGTAAACGTTTTGGTCCTTCAAAAAATCAGCGGCAGCCTTGACCTGAAGTTGGGTGGCAACACGCGCCATCACGATGGGTGGGTTGACCGGCTTGGTGATGAAGTCCACCGCACCCATTTCAAGCCCTTTCTTTTCATCCTCCGTGGCGGTCATGGCAGTCAGAAAAATAATCGGGACGCTTCGTGTGGCGGGATCATCTTTAAGAATCTTGCAAACATCGTAACCCGAGAGGCCGGGCATCATGATGTCCAGCAATATCAAATCCGGAGGGTTGTCGGACTGGGCGATTTTTAGAGCCTTGTCACCGCTATTGGCGACCTTGACGCGGTACAAGTCTTTGAGCAGGCCCGACATCAGCGACAGGTTGTCCGGTGTGTCATCAACCACCAAAATGGTCGGCTTTTGGGTGAAATCCAGTGAATCTGCCAAGATGAAACTCCCCGCATCCAAAAAAGGACATCAACCTCGCAGTGCTTGCCAAGTTGGTGCTGCTTGGGGACATTCTATGCCCCGCAAGCAGTCCTTCGAGCGTGATGGTGAATGCAGATCTGCATCCGTTTTAAGGCCCCGAATCCGACTCAGGCGCGTAGCGCTTTTCTCAGTTCCACACCCAGCTCGGGCTTGTGGGCGAACGGATCGGTGGGGTTGCGCGCCAGCAGCACATCGTCCAGGCGTGTTTGCACGGAGCCAATGGATTTGGGATGGCTGTAAATATAGAAACGGTTGGCGGCAATGGCATCAAATACCAGCTGAGCCACTTGTGCCGCGGTCACCTTGCCACTGCTGACCGCTTTATCGCTCATGGCCTGCCCGATCAATTGGCTTTGCGTGGGTTTGTTGCCGTGCGTTTTGAGTTCGTCCGGGCGATTGCGGTGGCTTTGCGTGATGCCAGTGGGCACAAAGAAGGGACACAACACACTGGCGCCAATTTGGTCGGTGACCAGCGCCAGGTCCTGGTACAGAGTTTCGCTCAACGCCACGACGGCGTGTTTACTGACGTTGTAAATGCCCATATTGGGTGCATTGAGCAGCCCGGCCATGCTCGCGGTGTTGACGATATGCCCCTGGTAGCCAGGGTCTGCCTTGGCGGCGTCCAGCATCATGGGGGTGAACACGCGCACCCCATGGACCACCCCCATCAAGTTGACGCCCAACACCCATTCCCAATCCTTGACCGAATTCTCCCAAACCAGGCCACCCGCGCCAACACCGGCATTGTTGAAGACAAAATGGGGTGCGCCAAAACGCGCCAGTGCGGCGGCTCCCAGGGACTCCATTTGGTCGGCCCGGGAGACATCCACCCGCATCGCCAGCACCTCGCTGCCTGCAGCCTGCATTTCTGCAGCCGCCGCGTCCAGCGCGTCTTGCTGCACATCGGCCAGCACCAGTTTCATTCCTAAGCGCGCGCCAATGCGAGCGCACTCCAGGCCAAAGCCAGAACCGGCACCGGTCAACACCGCAGTCTTGTTTTTGAAATTCGAAATCATGAAATGGAAACTCCTAGTCGAAGTGAACACCGCGTCCCCAAGGCACGAGGGCTCATTGGGGGCCAGCGAACGAAATACGAGATGCGTCGGGCATGGGGGCCTAGGGACTCCTGACCATCTCCAGATGGTCAATTCCGTCCTCGATATAGGGCTTGCCAACGTCGACAAAGCCATGCTGGCTGTAATATGCCTTCAGGCGCGCCTGCGCCCCAATGCGGATGGCTTGCACACCCCACAGCGTTGTAACCGCTGCAATCGCCTCACGAATCAGCATATGGCCCAGTCCAGTGGCACGTACCGACTCGCGGGTAATAACCCGGCCGATGCTGGCCTCAGGGAATTTGACGCCCGCGGCAAACAGCCGGGCATAGGCCACCAGTTCGTCTGGCTGACCAGGCGCTGCCCGGGTGCCCAGCAAATGCATGGCTTGCGGGTCAGCACCATCCATGTCCTGAAAAATGCAGTTTTGCTCAATCACAAACACGTCGGTCCGCAATTGCAGCAATGCATACAACTGTGCAGCGGGCAATGCATCAAACGCGACCAGCGTCCAACTAACCGGCATGGGCGCGCTGCGTGTTGCCATCATGCAGGTTTGACCGCCCGCAGCACATAGCCGATCCGTGGAAAGTGCACATGCACAGTGCCGGCCCGATCGTCTTCCCGTCGCAGGGTGTAGCGCGTGCGGGTGGCCGCCACCAAATCCCCCTCGGTGGGCTCTTGACCAAAGGTTTCGGCAGCGATCGTGACGCGACTGCCCAATGTGATGCCATGTTCATCTTGAAAGACAGCGTCGTTTTGGGCTGTAGCCCTCGTCGTTGCTGCACAAGCTGCTATGGCTTCAGTAGCAGAAAAGCGTTCTAGCGTGCCATGCCCCAAAGCAGCCATTCGATCCATCCAGTGCAATACGGCGGGAGTGGCATCCAGAATACCGGCCATGACCGGCACCCGTTTGCGGCTGAACCACAAGGGGTGGTA
>CAIQBN010000229.1 GCA_903870065.1 uncultured beta proteobacterium
CTCGCGCGCCAGCCACTCGGTGCAGGCGGCGTACGGCATGGGCCGGGCCAGGTGGTAGCCCTGCACGATGGTGCCACCACAGCCACGCAAAAACTCCATTTGCGCGTGCGTTTCAACCCCTTCAGCGATCACGCTCATGCCCAGGGTCTGACCAATCGTGACCGAGATGCGCAAAATGGCCTCGGCCTTGGACTCGGCGCTGGCGCGCTGGACAAAGCTGGCGTCGATCTTGAGCTCTTTGAACGGCAGGTCTACCAGTTGTCCCAGGCTGGTGTAGCCGGTGCCAAAGTCGTCAATCGACAAAATAAAGCCCATCAGCGACAGCCGGGTGAGGGTTTCCATGGCCAGCGTGCGCTGCACCATCAGGCGGCTTTCGGTGACCTCGATGATCAGGTCAGCGGGCTGCAGGCCCACGCCGACCACCAGTGTCAGCAGGCGTTCGGGCATCTCCAGGTCGAGCGCGGTGTCCATCGACATATTGATGGCCGCCTGGAGCCGTTTACCCTGCCCACGCCAGTTGGCCAGATCACGCAACACCTGGCCCGCCATGGCAAAAAACAAGGCATCAGACAAATTGCAGGACTCAATGGCCGGTACAAAACTGGCCGGCCCGATCATGCCGCCGGACTCCGTTGGCCAGCGCGCCAGGGCCTCGACGCTGACGGTTTTTCCGGTATGAATATCTACCTTGGGTTGATACCAGGGTACAAATTCACCTGCGGCCAGGGCTTGTGTCAGGCGCTCAGGTGTCAGGGCTTGCTCAATGCGTTGTGGGCTCAGGGCGCGGCTGTATGGCTGGCGGCGCGCCAGCATGTCGCGCAGGCGCTCGGGTGAGCAGGGTTTGCTCATGACCCCCAGTAGATCAAGTTTGTGGGCCTGCGCCAAGCCCGCAGCGCTGCTCAAAATTTCATCCGTCATGCCTGAGAGCAGAACAAAAGAAGCGGCATAACCGCGCTGCGCCAGATGGCGCATCAACACCAGGCCATCCATGCCAGGCATGGACAGGTCGCTGATGATGACGGCAATGGCGTGTCCGTGGCGATCAAACTGCGCCAATGCTTCTGCGCCACTGTCAGCGAAAAGCACATTGCATCCGCCCAATGCGTCAAGTTGCATGCCGATGAGTTCGCGCTGGAACTCGTCGTCGTCGACCACCAAAATCAGGTTGTGGACCATGGCGGCTCAGCGGCCAGCGGCCTGGCGGCGTATTCGGGCGGCGATCAGGGCTTTTTCCATGACGTCGGGCAGAACCGGTTTGACGCAAAAGCCATCCACCCGTTGCTCCATTGACTGGGTAAAGTCGGCGCTCTGGCGCGAACCGGTGACCATCACCACCGCCACCTGCGGCAGCACCTGGCGCACCCGGTCAAGCAAAGCCCAGCCGTCAATGTCGGGCATGTAGATATCAAGCAAGATGAAGTCGGGCCGGTGCTGTTGCACCATGCGAAAAGCGGTTTTGGCATCCTCGGCAAACAACACCTGGGTGGCACCAATTCGGGTCAAGGTGGCGCCGATGACATCGCGCGACAGGTCGTCGTCATCGACCACCAGGTAGCTGAACTTGCCGATGTCATTTTTAGTCACGATTTGTGTTCCTTTCTACGCCAAAACGAATTCATTCGCCCGATAAATCAGGCTCCCACTAAACTGCCAAATATTTCAGTGACCGGCTGCCAGATGTCCCCTGTGGGAGTGCGATTCATCGTGCGAATGCCTTTGCCCCGCTGAAGATGAATGTGCCACTTCAGTTTTCATCCGGATCAGGAAGTTTGAATATTGTCGCTCGCAGCGCTGAACTCCGACACCAGCTCCGCCGCCAATGCGTCGCATTGCTGTCGATTCCCGGCAGGCCCTGCAGCCTCCAGATTTTGGCACACCTCCCCCAAGGCAAACGCGCCGACGCTGCGGGCTGCAGATTTGAGGGTGTGGGCGATGCTGGTCAGCGTGCCGGTGTCCCCAGCGGCCACTGCTGCCAGAATGTCAGCCACCTGTTTTTCGGCGTTGATCAAAAATTTGTCCAGCAGTCGCCGGTGCATGCCCGGGTTGTCGCCGACCAACTCGGTGAGCGTAGTGGGGTTCCAGATCGGTAGCGCGGCGTTTGTTTGTGCATCGTGGCCGTCGACCCGCGCTGCAGAAATTGGTGTCGGGGTCGCAGCGGTGGGCTCTGGGCTGGCGGCATCGGTCAGCGGCAGCCACTTTTTCAGCGTCAGGGCCAGCTCGTTCATGCGCAGCGGTTTGCTCAAATAGTCGTCCATGCCGCGCTCGCGGCAGCGCTGGGCCTCGCCTTGCATGGCGTTGGCTGTAACGGCAATGATGGGCAGGTGGCTGCCCGCAGGCTCGGCCTGGCGAATCGCCTCGGTCAGGCCAAAGCCGTCGAGATGAGGCATGTGGCAGTCGCTCAGCAGCAAGGCGTAGCGGCCTGGGTCACGCTGCCACATTTGCAATGCGATGGCGCCGTCTTCGGCAATCTCGCAGGTGTAGCCCAAGAGGTGCAACTGCTCCTGCATCACATCGCGGTTGGTCTCGTTGTCTTCGGCCAAAAGGATCAGCCGGTTGCTATTCACCGCGTCAGCTACCGAGGGCGCGCTCGGACGCGCCGGTTGGCTTCGGCGCTCGTGGGTCTGCGCCGGCGCGAGCCGTCCCAGGCGGCCGCTGGCCACGGTCACGGCGTGCACCAGATCGTCGTAGAGCAGCGGACGCACAAACAGGGTGATGTCAGGGCCAGGGGTGTGGTCGCCACGCACCATCATGCGCACCACCCCTGCGGCTGGCGGCAAATCGAGCGTGTCGGTGGGCGCTGTGATCGCCAGGGAAACCAGAACCACCGTGCTGGTCAATGGCTTTGACGGCTGCAACAGCAGCGCGCGCGCTGCCATCAGGTCTGGCACCACCGTGACCGTAGCCCCGGCGTTTTGCAAGTAGGCAGACAAGATGAGCGTTGCCTGCGGGTCGTGCGTGACCGCCAGCACATGAATGTCCATCAGGCCGGGCTCGGCTGCCAGCGCGCGACCGGGCTTGCACACCATCAGCGGCAACTCGACGGTGAATTCGGAGCCCTCGCCCAGGGTGCTGCGCACCGATATCCGGCCGTGCATCAGTGTCAGCAGGCGCTGGGTGATCGACAGGCCCAGACCCGTGCCGCCAAATTCGCGCGCGGTACTTTCATCGGCCTGGGTGAAGGGCTGAAACAGTTTGGACACCACGACCTCGCTCATGCCAATGCCGTTGTCGATGACGCGCAACATCAGCCCCGGCACTCCCTGGGCCATCGTGCAGGGTTCTACGCGCAAAATCACCAGGGCGCGCCGGTCAGTCACGGTGCCTGAGAACTTGACGGCGTTGCCCAGCAGGTTGAGCAGCACCTGGCGCAGCCGGGTCGGGTCGCAGAGAATCCACTTTGGCAGCGCGGGCGAGACAAATACCGACAGTTCCACCGCGCGCGTGCTCGACAGCGACAGCATGAGCTGTGCCGTGCCCTCGGCCACCTCGCGCAGGTAGGTGGGGACACTTTCGATTTCGAGCTTGCCGGCCTCGATCTTGGAGAAATCAAGGATGTCGTTGAGGATGTGCAGCAGCGCCATCGAAGACTGGTGGATGGTGCTCAGCATGCGATGCTGCGCCGGGCTCATGTCGGTTTGTTGCAGGATGTCAACCATTCCCACTACGCCATTCATCGGGGTGCGAATTTCGTGGCTCATGTTGGCCAAAAACTCGCTCTTCGAACGATTGGCGGCACTGGCAGCCTCCTGCGCCAGTTTCATGGCTTCGTCAACCTTCCTGCGCCCGGTAATGTCACGGATAAAGGCGCTGAAAGAAGTTCCCTGCGGCGAGTTGATCGCAGAGATAGTCAGTTCAATTGGAAACTCATGGCCATTGCGATGCAGCGCATGGATCTCAATGCGCTGGTTTAACGCCGGCCCGATGCCCGTGGCCAGGTAATGCGCCAAGCCCTTTTGATGCGCCTCACGGTAGCGTTGCGGGATGATGAGTTCGTGCAGATACTGCCCCAAGACCTCCTCAAAGGGCCAACCAAACGTGGCCTCGGCCTGCCGGCTCCACTCGGTCACGCAGCCTTTGGCATCGATGCCGATGATGGCGTCCAGACTGGTCTGAATGA
>CAIQBN010000230.1 GCA_903870065.1 uncultured beta proteobacterium
CACCGGACCCAGCGAACAAGCCAATGCGCTGCCCGCGGCCCACCGTCAACAAGGCGTTAATTGCCCTGACACCGGTGTCCAGCGGATGGCGCACTGGCGCGCGATCCATTGCGTTGATCGGCTTGCGGTCCAGCGGCCGTGAGCTGACGTCTGCGATGGGGCCCATGCGATCCATCGGCAAACCCTGCGCGTCCACCACCCGACCCAACAATCCATCGCCCAAAGGTAGCCGCAGCATACCAACATCGCCGTGCTCAGCCAGTGCGGCAGGCTCACCCAGGCGCGGCACCGGAACATAGGCGGCCGCCGGCGCCACGCCAGCGCCGCTGGACAATCCATGCACATCACCTGCCGGCATCAAAAATGCCCGATCACCGGCAAACCCCACCACCTCCGCCAACACTGATGGTCGGGACTTCATGGTCACTACACATTGCGAACCCACCGGCACGCGAATGCCGCTCGCCTCCAATACCAATCCGGTCAGGCGTGTCAGGGTGCCCCTCAACTCCAAGGTGCTGTCGCTACCGACACGGCGGCATGCAGCATCCAGGTAGTCCGTCCAGGTGCCAGAAACGTCACTCATCGTCATTGGATACCTCCCAGGACGACTGCAAACCCAGTTTGGCCACGGTGCGACTCCAACGCTTCTCCAGCGTCCCATCCACCACGGTTCCTGCAGATTCCACCAGGCAACCACCGCGCATCACGGAAGCATCCGACAGAAGCGACAGCGAAAGGCCCGAAAACTCTTGCCGCAAAACCTCCTCCAAAACATCCAAATCTACCGGATTGAGCCGCACAAACGCAGCCTTGCTGTCAACCGACAGCACACTCAGCGCTTCGCGAATCACTGGCTGCAAGGCGTTTGGGTTCGTGGACAACTCATGCCGCAACACCTGCCGGGCCACTTCACATGCCAACTCCAGAACACCTTTGGCCATGGCCTGCTGCGCATCATCAATTTGTGCATGCGCCATTTCAAACATCCGCCCAAACTGGCGCGCCGTTTCTTGCCCCTGGGAATCAATGTACTCCTGGATCAGCCGCTGGCCCTCCAAAGTGGCTTGTGCATGGCCCTGCGCGTAACCCTGGGCATATCCATCGGAGTGGCCGGCCTGGCGGGCCGCGTTGGCGCGGGATTCCTCCTCGGCCAATTCGCGCGCTTTGACTTTGGCAGCAAAGCGCACCGAAGCCTGGTCAACGGCGCCAAAATCCCAGCCCGCTACTGCGCCAATCTGCTCGCCTGGAATGATTCGGTTTTGATTGCGTGTCATCAAATCATGGCGTCGTCGCCACCTCCGCCACCAATGACGATTTGGCCCTCGTCTGCCAGGCGGCGCACCGTCTTGAGGACCTCTTTCTGCTGGGCTTCCACCTCGGACAGACGCATGGGCCCGCGCGACTCCAGATCTTCCCGCAATGTGGCTGCCGCCCTGGACGACATATTGGCCAGGATTTTTTCCTTCAGCTCGGGCTGTGCACCCTTCAACGCAACGATCAGTACGTCGGAAGAAATTTCCTTCAAGACCATCTGGATAGCCTTGTCGTCGAGCTTCAAGACATCGTCAAACACAAACATCTTGTCCATGATCTTTTGGGCCAGATCAGCGTCATGGTTGCGAATCGACTCAATCACCGTGCCCTCAATCGCTGTTCCCATCAAATTGATCATTTCAGCGGCCGTTTTCACACCGCCCAATGACGACTTGCGAATCTTGTCGCCACCGGCCAGCACCTTGAACAGGACTTCATTCAAGTCCTTGAGCGCCGTGGGCTGAATGCCTTCCATGGTGGCAACCCGCAACATGACCTCGTTACGCTGGCGCTCTGACAAATTCTTCAGCACATCAGCCGCCTGGTCATAGTCCAGGTGAACCAATATCGCGGCAACGATTTGCGGATGCTCGTTGCGCAGCAGTTCCGCCACAGAAAGGGGGTCCATCCACTTCAGGCTCTCAATGCCCGAGACATCGCCGCCCTGCAAAATACGGTCAATCAGCAATGCGGCCTTGTCATCGCCCAGCGCCAGCTTGAGGACCGACCGCACATAGTCACCAGAATTTGAAACCAGCAGACTCTGCGAGGCGGCAACCCCGGTGAACCGGCCCACCACCTCATCCACCCGCTCGCGGGTAATTTGTGTCGTCTTGGCAATCGCCTCGCCCAGCTTTTGCACCTCTTTGGGTGACAAATGCTTAAATACCTCGGACGCTTCTGCTTCGCCCAGAGACATCATGAGAATTGCTGCGTCCTGTAAACCGTCTTCTTGTGCCATGGTGCCATTTTGCACTGGCCGTCAGGCCGGTGCCTCGCCGTTCATCCACGTTTTAATGATGTTGGCCACTGCAGCCGGGTTATCGCGTGTTAATTTGCGCGCATCTTCCAGTTGCATTTCACCGGTCGAAACTGTTGGCAACTCTTTGGTCTCTGCCGGGCCGCCCAATTTAGGCCGCTCTGGCATTTCGGATTCCAGCGCATCGAGCTGGGCAATCCGCTCCTTGCTAGTCGCACTACCTGCGGCGGGAGCCTGGTTCAAAGACTTCATGACCGGGCGCAGCACACCCATCAGCACCAAAGCGGCAAACATCAGCGTTCCAAGGGGCCAGGCAAAGCTGCGCGCCAGGTCCAGCACTTCGGGCTGCCGCCACAGCGGCACATCAACCACTTCTACCTTTTCCGGCGCAAACGCTGCGTTCAACAAGTTGACAGAATCGCCACGCTCTTTATTAAACCCAACCGTTTCCCGCACCAGTGCGGTCATTTTTTCAACCTGTTCAGCAGTCAGCGGTGTACTGATGGGCTCACCCTTTTTGCCGACGGTCACATTGTTGTTAACCACAACGGCCGCGTTGATGCGCTTGATCAGTCCGGTTGCACCCTTGACCACCCGAACCGTCTTGTCCACCTCATAGTTGGTGATGGACTCCCGCTTGCCGCCGCCTGCAATTGCGGCCTGCCCGTTGGCCGCCAGGGTTTGCGCCGCGCCATTGATGGGTGCTGTGGATTGCGCTGGCGGTTGATTGGTAGTGGCGCCCGGCACACCGGACGGCGGGCTGGCCGATGCGGCATTGGTGCTTTCAATGGTTTGCTGGCTGCGCACCGCACTGGCATCAGCGGATTGGTTTGGCCGGTGTGACTCTGTGGTGGATTCGGTTTGCGAAAAATCGAGCTCAGCGGTGACTTGCGCCTTGACGTTCTGGCGGCCCACAATAGGCTCCAAGATGTCCAGAATGCGCCGGCTGTAGAGTTGCTCCACCTGGCGCACATGCTGCAACTGCTCTGCGTCGGCGCCCATGATTCCGCCGAGTCCGTCGGATGGAGTGGACAACAATTTGCCGGAATCATCCAGCACGCTAACCGCGGTCGGGTTCATTTCCGGCACGCTCGATGCCACCAAATGCACAATTCCTGCGAGTTGCGCCCGGTCCAGGGTGCGCCCGGGGTGCAGCGTCAAAAGCACTGAGGCTGAAGACTTTTGTTGCTCCCGGAAAAACCCGTTTTGATTGGGCAGCGCCAAATGAACCCGCGCATTCTGAACCGACGACAAGGCCTGGATCGAGCGGGTCAACTCACCCTCCAGCCCACGCTGAAAGGTCAGGCGCTCCTGAAACTGCGTCATGCCAAACCGGTTGGACTCCATCATTTCAAAGCCATTGACCGATCCCTTTGGCAGCCCCAGGGACGCCAATTTCAGGCGCACATCATGTACGCGGTCCGCCGGCACCAAAATCGCGCCACCGCCCTCTGAGTGTTTATAGGGCACGTTCAAAGTAGTCAGCTGCGTAATCACCGCGCCGCCATCTTTGTCGGCCAAATTGGTGTACAAAATGCGCCACTCAGCCTGGCGCCCCATCACCAACCCGACTATTCCGATGGCCACCAGCAGCACAACACCCAAGGCCAGACGCATGCGTTGCCCCTGCTCCAGACCAGCCAGGCGCTGGACAAGGGTGGGATTAACAGGAATGGTGGCTACTGCAGACATTTTGGTTTCCGGTGCTTGGGCAAGATCTTTGTCTCACGATTGGGTCTGATTATTCGACCCACCCCCCAAAACATTAGGGTAATAAGCACCGGATTTACCCGCCAATTCAAAATAATGGCCAACACCGCTGGGCCATAGTATTGCTGCAACCTCATTTTCCAGGGAGATCCGCTATGGACCTCAAGCTAACACCCCTCACAATGCCCACCGCCATTCGCCCGAACGCCGCTGTGCGTCCCGGCGCCCAAGCGGGTATTGGCACCGTCGGCGGGGCAGGAGGCGGCTTTTCCGGCGCGCTGAAAGAGGCGCTGAGTTCCGTCAGCACTGCGCAGAACGAATCCTCTCGGCTCCAGAAAGAAGTGCAAATGGAAAACCCCAAGGTCAGCCTGGAAGAAACCATGGTCGCAATTCAGAAAGCGCAGATCGGCTTTCAAGCCACTTTGCACGTCCGCAACCGCATGGTTCAGGCTTACACTGACATTATGAATATGCAGGTGTAGTGTCTGGGCAACCAGCAACAATCCGGCAACTATTTTTACAAGATCGACTGCTAGCCCTCGTAAAATATATCAATCGTGCTATCACAAACGTAGCAACATTTACTTATGAAATCGATCCCTTCCAGAACCATTGCTTTCATGACTGCCGGATTGCTGGCAGTGTTCGGTGCTGCGTCCGTTCAGAGCCAAGCACCAGCCAATCCATTTAGCGCGGTGACACCACCAGCAGCCACTGCGCATCCGTTGGCACCAGGATACTGGATGGTCACTACGCGGCCCGAGATGCAAGGCCCTCCCATGCCAGTGCCACCAAGGACCACTAACCTGTGCATCACGCCATTGGATGTGACCACGGGCCGGATCTTGATACCCTCCATGCCGGCGTGTGGGGTAGATGGGGGAACCTGGGAGGGTGCTGTGCTTAACCTGACCTTGACCTGCAAGGGTTTGCCGTCCGGGGCCACTATATCGGGTTCCTTGCAAGTGGCCGACAAGGCTTTCTCCGGTACCGTCATTGTAGTTTTGCAGCCTGCGCAAGAAGGAGCGTCGCGTGGACACGTCACTTACCATGAAACCGGCCAGTGGATGGCAGCCGACTGCCCTGCATCACCCTTAGGCAACCCGCTTGCAACGGGCAAGTGACGGACAGTGACATGCCGAGCACGGCAAACCTACGCCCTCCCATCCATCGTCGCACCGCAAACTCATCACCCTGTGGCTCTGATCGACTTAAGAGGTGCACCGTAGCCCCGGGTGGGCCATGTTAGTTTCAGCAAAATTCGACCCACAACGGGTTAAAAGTGCCATTTGCCCTCATGCAACGTGCTTAGGGCGCTACAAACTTTATAGCGATTTCGATATTTCCCCCAGCCATCGCTACCCCGGTCTACACCCAACCAACGCTTGGCTGCCTGCCACCGGTTTCCCATGCTGCCAGCAATGCTGCCTCAAACGCCCGGGCGAACGCCGCATGATCCATCAGCGCAGCGGCTCGCAGCGTTGCGCGCAGGTTTTGGCGTAGAGCTGCCAACCCATCGGGCTGCGCCGCGACGGCAATTGCCTTTTCCACATAGGCTGCTACTGTGGGTGCTGTCCAATCGTCAGCAAGTTCGGCCTGTACCAATGCGCTCTGCGTGGTTCGCTGCCAGCGCTCGGCACCTTGCAGCGTCAGTACGGGCACACCCATCCACAGAGCGCCGAGCGCGTCGAGCCCCCAGGGCGATGGAAAAGTATCCAACACCACATCCATCCGCGCCAAGGCCTGTAAGCGCTCATTAGCGCTTATGCGCGGCAATATGTCGACCCGCTCCGCCTCCACATCGCGCAGTAACAACTGACGTTGCAAGCGCGAACGCGTGGCCTCGTCGGCAGCGGCGGTGCTGGTCAGTATCAACAAGCGCGCTGTTGGCACCGCTTCCAGCACGCTGGCCCAGGCGTCCAGCGCCGCCGGTTGAATGTGGCTGATGGGCGAGGCCACGCCAAACGTGACATGCCCCGCCTGCGTCATTGGCAGTGGGCCGCACTCCGGTGCATCGGCGGGCGCGGACCAGGGTGCCAGCGCGGGCAATACCAGTGCCGTCATTTCCGCGGCTTGGCCATCCGCTTCTGGGCGGTCTGCACTTGCAGCATTTGCAGCATTTGCAGCAACTTGCGCGTCGCCAGCGCCGCCCGTTCCTGCCAACACGGCATCCTGCAACATGCCGCTCCAACCCGGCAAACCACTGGGTTCAAAGTCGCCCAGCCAGCGCAGTTGGACCGGTGCCACGCCTTCGCTCAGGGCCAGCAATCGGCTACCCACCTCGTGCCCTACCATATCCACCATCACGTCCTGTTGGTCCTGGCGCATTTGTTCGGTAATGTCGGAATGACCCAGCGCGGCCACCGGCCGCCAGTGTGGCGCCAGCGCCTGAAGATCGACAGCGGCTGGTCCCGCCCGACCAGCATGGTAGACCGTGATGTCAAGTCGCTTCGGGTCGACCAACGGCAGCAGCGCGGCCAGGGCAAGCCCGGCGGCTCCCGCCTCCAATTGCCCCACCAGTAGGCCTACACGCAAGGCATCACCAGCCTTACGGTTACGCCGCCCCAGCGAGGCCGGTGTTTTGCTGGCATGGGCCATTTGCCATTCCTGCATGAGCGCGTGTCGATCGGCTGCGCTAGCCTGCCCATCCAGCCGCATGGCCAACAGGTATAGGGACTGCACCTCCGGGGCCAATGGCAACAATTCCACACTCCGCTTGAGCGTTTCAATGCCCTGGCGGGTCTCACCTGCGTCCAGCAGTGCGCGGGTCAGTCCCAAAAGCAAGTTGGGCTGGTGTGAGGCCAACATCAAAGCCTGTTGGTAAAGGTTGCGGGCCTCAGAGTGGTTGCCCTGCGCTTGCATCACGTTGGCCATGGCGCCAATAGCCATTGCGGGCAGCACGTTGCCCTTGGCCAACAATTCGCGGTAGCAGGCAAGGGCACCTTCGTAGTCATCGCGTTGCAGCATCACCTCACCCAGGTTCATCTGCAGGTCGGGGGCGTCGGGCTCCATTTCAAGCAGTTTGCGGTTAATTGCCTCTGCATCGCCCAGGCGTCCCTGCTGCGCCAGCCCCGCAGCTTGCACCCGCAACACGCGCGCGTCGTCCGGGCTTTGAGCCAGAAGGCCATCCACCTCGGCCTGCGCCTCGGTGCTGCGGCCAAGACGGTACAGCGCAAAAATCAAATTGTGCCGGGCGGGTTGCAACGATGGGTCAAAGACCAGCGCCTGCCTGAAGTGGGACAGTGCTTGCTCCACCTTGCCCGCCTTCAATAACATGTGGCCCAGGTTATTGTGAACCTCAGGGTAGTCGGGACGAAACAGCAGTGCCCGTCGCAGCGACGCCTCCGATTCTTTAGCCAATCCTTGCAGATCCAGTACCAAAGCCAAGTTGTAGTGGGCATCCGACAGGCTCGGCTGGAGTGCAATGGCGCGGTGGTATGCCTCTTTGGCCTCCTTGTATCGCCCTTGCAGTTTTTCGATGTTGCCAAGGTTGCTCCAGGCAGACGCCAGCTTGGGGTCTGCCACTACGGACTTCTCAAAATGCAGGCGGGCCTCGCCAAAGTTGCCTTGCAGCGCCACGGCAATACCCAGGCCCATGTGGGCGGCACCCATGGCGGGGTATTCACCAACAAACTCCCGCAACTGAGACGCCGCTGCTGCGCGGGCTTCGGGCGAGCCTGATTGGGCCTGCGCAATCAGGGCCGACAAACGGTTGAGTGGGTCTGCAGCCGCGGCGGTCGCCGTGCCGCTGGGCGATTCGGCTGCACCGGCCTCGCCAGTGGCTTCGGCCAAATCCGACGGGGCGGCCGAAGTATGGGAAGCGCTGGAAACTGCGGATACAACCGAGACTGGATTGGCTGAAGTGGACATAGTTATAGGCATATCTGGTATGGGTGGTGCATGCGTATTGTGGTGCCTTCGGTGTACGCCTTTTGGGCCTGCAGTGCAGCGCGACGGCGCAGAAACATTGTGCGGCTCTATACGAAAGGATGAAAAAGAGAGTTTACGGGCACTTACCCCCCCTAAATAGCCCTTTAGGTTTGCCAATAACCGGTCGATAATATTCGCAGGGTTGAATTCCGGCCAAACGTAGGTCGGTCGGTGGATGACAGCAGTTCAACCTTTGGGGAATAGGTCCCTTGGTTCGCTTCGTCATCCGAAACAGCATTTACAGGAGCCTCACTATGAGCAAACATTCTCTTATCAGCGTCGGTTTGGGGCTAGGCCTCATGGCGGCATCTATGGGTGCCAGCGCGCAGTTGCACACCTTCGACTATTCGATGGTTTATTACACCGCGGCCAGCGGTGGCGCCAAATACACCATGTTCGTCCCCACTGCTGCGCGCGCTGCTGCCGGGGTTAAAGCGGCCGCCAGCGTCATCATGTTGGACTTTTTTCAGCCCTCGTCTGGTACGACCAACTCATGGGCCTTTGCACTTGGCGGTGCCGTAAACGCAGTTGCTGGTGGGGCTGGTGCCAACGCTGGCGACAATTCCTCGGGGCAAATTTTTGGTGCGGCCAATGGCGCAAAATTCACTGAGACCCACTATTTTGGCGACAACATTGCTATCGGACAATCGTTTTTGCAACAGCAAACCATTTCGAGCCAGGTTTGCAACATCACGTTTAGCGCCTCCATTGGTACCAATGACCAATTGCTTTTTAACAACGTCAATGTGCGGGGTTCGGATTTTTCGAATACGGCTAACGCTGATGTGACCATCTTCACAACCGGGGCGGCACCAGGCGCAAATGTGGAGACCATATTGCAAGCCGCATGGAACAATCAGTCTGTCACTCTGCGGACGTACGCCGCATCTGTTTCGTTCCAAGTGTCAGGGCTAGCCACATCCATCTCGTCAGGCACTAACTCCGCTTTTGCGGTGAGCTCATACAACGCATTGGTGACTGCCCGGAACAAGTGCGTTCCTGCTTACACCGCGCGGGCCGCTGGATTTGGCACCTCGATTGATGGCGTCACCCCCCTTGGCATGATCCGCGTATTCTGAAAACTCATTACTGGAGCCACAAAATGAACAAACATTCTCTGATAAGCGTCGGTCTGGGGCTTGGCCTCATGGCAGCATCGATGGGTGCCAGTGCGCAGATTCACACTTTTGACTACGCCAGTATTTACTTTGGTGCCGGTGGCGGTGGCCAAAAATACGTGGCTTTTGTACCGACCATGACACGCGGTGGCGCTGCGCTTAGCGGTGCGGCCAATGTCCTCATGATGGAATTTTTCCAGCCATCATCAGGCACCACGAACTCATGGGCCTTTGCCTTGGGCGGCGCCGTAGGAACAGCCGCTGGCGGGTCTGGAACGGGCGGTGCGTCTATTCCGTATTCATCGATGAGCTTTACTGCAGACAATCAAGCTACTTATGAGCAGGCACACTATTTTGGTGACAACGCATCGTTGGTTCATCCTTTTACGCAGAACGTAACAGTATCAAGCATCGCCTGCCAGGTGATCTTTAAGGCAGTGTTGAACACCATTGATCAACTGGTATTTCCTAGCAATAGTGTGTCGGTTAAGTATATGGCTAACTCAGCAAGCCTGGGAGGTGGCGTCACCATCACTACCGGAGCAGGAAATATTGTTGTTGCTTCTGCAAGCTGGAATGATGTTGGA
>CAIQBN010000231.1 GCA_903870065.1 uncultured beta proteobacterium
ACCCACAAGATGATGCTGGATCACTATCAGCAGACCAAGAACCTGCTCGTTTCTTACTCGGAAAACAAGCTGGGATTCTTTTAAAGCGCGTCACGTCGCTCCGAACCGCGTGATAGCCGGCTGGACCTCCCCCCTCATACTGGGGTACCAGAAATCGGGGGGATGCCCAACCGACTACCACGCTACGCCAATCACGCGCTCAACGCGGTAACCCGACGGGGCGACCACCGATTTCTGGTACTCCAGTATGAGGTGGACGCCCTGTTGGGTTATTGCGTTGCGAGAGCCAACCGCGTTGCCAACCGCGTTGTTGCACTGCAAGCACCAGGAAGGTAAATTCAAGTGACATTCCGAGAAGGAGACAAACCATGGTCGACAAAGTAGTAGCCACCCCAGCCGCCCTGGAACTGGTGGCTTTCCTGAAAACCAAATACGGCCCGGACCTGATGTTCCACCAGTCTGGAGGCTGCTGCGACAACAGCGCCGCCAACTGCTTTTTGCCGGGCGAGATCACCATGGGCGCGGGCGATGTGTACCTCGGCGACATTGGTGGCTGCCCGTTCTACATCGGCAAGGGTCAGTACGAATACTGGCAGCACACACAACTGATCATCGACGTGATTGAGGGGCATGGCGGTACCTTTTCGCTGGAAGGGCCAGAGGGAAAAGCGTTTCACACCCGATCGCGCGTATTCACCACGGCCGAGCTAAACGAGTTGGTACTGTCTGAGATGGCGTCACCCGGACCACGGGGTTAAGGTGCGCTCGCGCTCGCCCGATTAAACTCGGGCTCGCGAACCAATTTAGCCCGTGCCGTGACCGCCTCACCACCCATTTCTCATCAGCCCCTGGCCGAACGTTTGCGCCCCAAACATCTTGGCGAAATGGTCGGCCAGCAGCATCTGCTCGGTGCAGGAATGGCTTTGCGTTTGGCTTTTGAGTCCGGCCAGGCCCACAGTTGCATACTTTGGGGCCCCCCGGGGGTTGGAAAAACTACCTTAGCAAGACTGATGGCGCATGCGTTCGAGGCGCAGTTCATCACCATTAGTGCGGTCCTTGGAGGTATCAAGGACATCCGGGAAGCGGTAGAAAGAGCACAGGTCGCGCTGGCCAGCGGGCGTCGCACCATTGTCTTTGTGGACGAGGTGCATCGATTCAACAAGAGTCAGCAAGACGCGTTTCTTGCACATGTCGAAAGTGGTTTGTTTACATTTATTGGTGCGACCACCGAGAACCCCTCGTTTGAGGTCAATTCGGCATTGTTATCACGCGCATCGGTATACGTCCTGCAGCCGCTTACAGGCGATGACCTTAAGCAAATTGTGGCATCGGCCCTCGCGGTTGCTGCGTTGCCCGCTATCGAAGATGTAGCAGTGGACCGTCTGATTTCCTATGCGGACGGTGACGCGCGCCGCCTCATCAACACGCTTGAGACCTTGGCGGGGGCAGCACGTCAGGAGCAGCAGAGCGAAATTACCGACGTTTGGTTGATCAAGATTCTGGGCGAACGGATGCGACGCTATGACAAGGGCGGGGACCAGTTTTACGATTCCATCAGCGCGCTACACAAGTCGGTGCGCGGCTCCGACCCGGACGCTGCACTGTACTGGCTGGTGCGAATGCTCGATGGCGGTGCCGATCCCCGCTACCTAGCGCGGCGTCTATTGCGAATGGCCAGCGAGGACATTGGATTGGCTGATCCGCGGGCACTGAGAATGGCACTGGATGCGGCCGAGGTTTATGAGCGAATGGGTAGTCCGGAGGGTGAGCTGGCTTTGGCGCAGTGCGCGGTCTACTTGGCCGTTGCACCGAAATCCAACGCGGTCTATAAGGCATTTAACGCGGCGCGCGCTTTGGTCAAGAATGACGGCACACGACCGGTTCCCCTTCATTTGCGTAACGCGCCGACGCAGTTGATGAAAGCGCTCGACTATGGCCGGGAATACCGCTACGCGCATGATGAGGACGAAGGATTTGCCGCTGGCGAGCGGTATTTCCCTGATGGACTTGCTTCACCACGCTTTTACCGTCCGGTCGAGCGGGGACTGGAAATTCGGATCGCCGAAAAAATGCGGCAACTCAGTGCGCGCAACCTGGCGCGTTCCAATGACGCACCAAAGGTGTAAGTGTGGCAGGTGCCATGGGCGCAGCAGGGTGCAATATTAGCGCCGCTAACGGCGACGAGATTTCACTGATGATGGTCGGTTCCTACGGGTAAACCCACCTATTTCGCGCGCCGCGCGTGGTCAGCCCTTGACTACAATCCCTTGCACTTGCCAGTCACTCATTCATTCGTGGCAGGCTTTTTGCTAAAGAGATCAGGTACAGCCCACACGGTCGCCGCCCATCGTCAAATTGCTGGTCAGGGAAATAGTGACGTAAGCGCCGGCCAAAAATCGGAGAACCTCTATGGATATATTGTTGCAACAGATCATCAACGGTCTGGTGTTGGGTAGTATGTACGCGCTGATTGCGCTCGGCTACACGATGGTGTACGGCATCATTAACCTGATCAATTTTGCCCATGGTGAAGTGATGATGGTGGGGGCGCTGACCAGTTGGAGCATCATTGGCATGATGCAGGAGTCCATGCCTGGCACACCCGGCTACATCATCCTGATCGTGGCGCTCATCATTTCTTGCGTCGTGGCTGCGGTGCTGAACTTCACCATTGAAAAGATCGCCTACCGACCCTTGCGCAACAGCCCCAAGCTGGCTCCCATGTTGACTGCGATGGGTATGTCCATCCTGCTGCAAACGCTGGCGATGATCATCTGGAAGCCCAACTTCAAGTCGTACCCCACGCTGTTGTCCAACACACCCATTGAAATCGGTGGCGCGGTCATCTCGCCTACACAGGTGATGATTTTGGGCTTTACCGCTGTGTCGCTGGCGGTTTTGATGTGGTTGGTGAACTACACCAAGTTGGGCCGCGCGATGCGCGCCACGTCCGAGAATCCACGGGTTGCAGCGTTAATGGGGGTCAAGCCTGATATGGTCATCTCTGCCACCTTTGTCATCGGCGCAGTTCTGGCGGCCATTGCCGGCGTCATGTACGCATCCAATTACGGTACGGCCCAGCATGCCATGGGGTTTTTGCCCGGTTTGAAGGCGTTCACTGCCGCAGTGTTTGGAGGTATCGGCAACCTGGGTGGTGCGGTGGTGGGGGCGATCTTGCTGGGGCTGATTGAATCAATTGGAGCGGGTTACATCGGCGCCCTGACCGGTGGTGTTCTCGGCAGCCACTATTCCGATATTTTTGCGTTCATCGTCCTGATTATTGTGTTGACCTTGCGACCTTCCGGCTTGCTGGGTGAGCGTGTGGC
>CAIQBN010000232.1 GCA_903870065.1 uncultured beta proteobacterium
CCAGCTTCACGGTGTTAACGAGCTGGGTAAGACGGTTTTCAAGAAGCAATTGCGGCGGGACCAGATGGCCGAGTTTTTCGTCAATCTGCCAGCGTGTTTGATCGGGATGGAAGCCTGCGGTGTGACCTTGCCCCTTACTGGGACTTCCCACAATGTCAAGCACCCGCTTGGGCATTCATCTTCTTGTGGACGGTATTTGTCGCCTGGGTCCCGTCAACCAGTGATTTTAGAAACCGTAGTGTGTTATCAACAGCACAAACTGCACTTCGAGCCCACACTCATATTGCCCAACGATTACTGCGTCGGTCGTGGAACTACAAAAATCAAAAGAGAGATTGATAAGAGAGAATGATATAAGAGAGAATGATATAAGAGAGAATGATATAGATCAATCATCATCGTCCGACTATACTTCTCCCGTGCAACAAACCAGGTACTTGGTTAAGTACACGTGTTGCGCACCTATTTCGGTTTTTATGTCTTTCAACAGGAGTCCACCATGAAACGTAAATTTCTTACTATGTTTTTGTCGGGCAAGGCGGCAGTAATGCCTGCATTAGTGCAACAGGCATACGCAATGGTTCCAACATTCGCCGATGCGGTCAATGTGGAGTTGACACAGATCGAAGTTCCAACTGCAACGGTAACGCAGAGCAAGGCGGTTCGACTAGATAGCATGGGGACCGCCACCGAAAATGGCCAGGCCTATCTGTGCACCAACTCGGGAGTGATAGCCGACAAGCTATCGCTGGTGATCACTGGACTCAAGACAACTGAAACCGTAATCGTCGTAGCTTCCCCTACCCTAGGTAGCGCCCTAGAAGCTCAGCTGGATTCACGTCTAAAAGTTAATTTATTGACGTCACAGGTTGTTTTAGCCTCCGTCATCAATGGCCCTGTCGGTGACACACTGTCACTGTCAACTACAGTTGATTTAAGTGTCCTTCAGACTAAAGGTTTTGTCATAGCGGCAGGTAGTCGCTTCTATTTGCAAACCGTCGTGTTTCCACCTAACACGATAACTGCGACTGGCATTCAATGGGGCATGTTGCGTTACTCTGAACTTGACTCCATTGTGGTCGATCAGTGCGCCACCAGTACCTATGGAACCCCTTACTGAGGCCTTGCGGAATTTACATCAGAGTTCGCTTGAGCCAGAGCTAACCTACCACGTTGGCAATTACTGCTCGGTGCGCCGCCTGGGGGTGCTGGACGTGCGCGCTGCATTTGGGAAGCCCAAACAATTGGCGATGCTACAAGCTTGTCGGCCGTCGAGTACGCTCACATCGACAAACCCGGAAGCCTATTTGCAGCGGTTGAAATTTTTTCGGTCGTTGGACCAGCACTATGAGTTGGAATTGGTAATTTCCCGCAAAGTGAACCACCAGCCGCTGGGGTATGTGGTGTTGTCGGCCTACGACACGCATAATCAGAAGGCCGAATTTTCTGCGGCATTTTTCGATGGCCAGGGCACCCGCGCGGTACTTGAGGCGCTGGCATGGGCGATTAGCGCATGCTTTGACGGTCTGGGTCTGCACAAGTTGATTTTCTATGTCGTACCAGGCAACACATCAGCACTAGCCCTTTTGCATAGGCTGGACATTAATCAAGAGGCGTGTTTGCGTGACGAAGTTCGATTGCCTGATGGTCAGCGAACCGACCTGCTTCGTTATGCGCTTTTCGACGAACAGTGGTCCAAGATCAAGCCCACTTTGCTTGCGCTACGCGGACTGCGCACCGACATCACGACTGCAAATCCCTCTACGCCTTAAAAGCGCCTTGATCACCGCATATTGCGTCTCGTTCGAAATGAAGCTAGAAATTGCTTGTACATTTGTTTGATCATTCAGGCACAACACACTTTGTGTCGAGGCGACCTCTTCCCTTGCGTGACCGATTTGAAAGTTCCTTATGCGATTGCTGGTACTAGCACCCCACCCGGATGATGACGTTTTGGGATGTGGGGGCTGGATACACCGTCTGACCGCCGAGGGACGTAGCCGCATTCGTGTGGTATTTCTTACCTCGGGCGGTCTTGCCGGTGAAGTGAGTCAGCGTGAGCGCGAAGCACTCGCAGCGTTGAATACGCTGGGCGTGTCGGACGCACAATTCTGGCGCTTTCCCGACGGCGCCCTGCCGGAGTCTGCGGTTGTTGGGGAACGAATTCTCGATCTGGTTCAAGGTTGGCGGCCCAATACGATTGCGCTACCTTCCACCCACGACGCCCATCCAGACCATCGGCGCCTGACCCGCGTCGCATTGAACCACCTGACCGGCAAATGGGCTGGCGAGTTACTTTTTTACGAAACTACGCAGCCGATCAGCCAGCCAAACCATTATGTGGCGATTGACTTGGACGTCAAACTCGCTGCATTGCAGCATCACGCCAGCCAATTGGCGTTGTACGACTACGTGCGCACTACCAAGGCCATCGCCAGTCTGCGTGGTACGGCAATGGGTACGCTGGCCGCAGAGGCCTTTATTTCCTTTGTTTGGGACGGCTCATCACAGGCATTTTTTACCGACAGACCATTGGTCTCGGTTGTAATGCGCAGCGACGATGTGGCGCTGCTCAATGTGGCCATCGCCTCACTGGAAGCACAAATTTACGACCCCATAGAGCTAATCATTGTCTGGCACGGTTGCGAGCCCAAGCCAGTCATTCAAACTTGGCTGCGCCACTTTGTTATTCGCGGCCCTGGGGGTCGTGCTGCCAATCTCAATGCAGGGCTAGACCAGGCTCAAGGAAGGTTTTTGGCATTTTTGGATCAGGACGACGTCCTACTGCCTGACCATTTGGCTACGCTGGTGGGTGAGATGGACGCAACCCCCACACCTGACCTGGTACACGCTCGATACCAAGTCGCGACATGCATGCGTGAAAGTTTGGCGATTCGTGTACTGAGCACCGCAGATCCCGCGGGAGAGGATCGTCCAAGTGCCTCATTGTTGATTGAAAATCACATTCCTATTCACAGCTATCTGATTGAGCGCAAGACTGCCCGCGCATTGCGATTCGATGAGTCGCTCGATGCCTATGAAGACTGGGATTTCTTAATTCGCTTGAGCTTATCGGGTGCTGTTTTTCGATTTTGCGATGCAGTATTGTGCGAATACCGCATTTATCCCACAGAGAATGAGGATGCGACCTTATTGGCTAGCCACTCGCGCAAAGGCTTCCTGCCTCAAATGGCACGGATACAGGCAAAACTAGAGGGACCCTTACAGAGTCAGGCGTTTAGACCGCTGCAAGAACTTGCCAGATCACTGCTGCACCAGGGTGATACTCGGCGGGACCAAATTACTGACCTGCGCAAACAAGTGGCTGATCTCACGCTGGAAGTCGCGCAACATACTCAGACCCAATCGTCACTCGCGCGTTGGAGCCATACCTTGTTGGGTGACCATGCGGACTCAGATAGTGATGAAATCATTAACCGGCTCGCCGCAAGGGCTTTTTCAGACGGCCCGTGGTTTGACATTGTGGTGCCGGTCTACAACCCTGTACCCGAGTTCCTGGATGACTGCGTAAAGTCCGTACTGGCTCAACATTACCCGCGCTGGACTTTATGGTTGGTCGACGACGGCAGTACGGACCCTGCGGTAGTGGAGCGCCTTGCAACCTGGGCAGAAAGCTGCGCAACGAGCGCAGCCGATGCAAACCGGACCACAACGCAGCAAATTCGGGTCAATCTGTGCGCCGACAATCACGGCATTGTGGCCGTGACGAACAGAGGCGTCGCTTTAGGGGAAGCTCCGTGGGTCGTTTTCGTTGATCATGACGACCGGTTGCATCCCCAGGCACTATTGGAACTGGCGGCCTGTATTGAAACGCGGGCGGGTCTTGATCTCGTCTACACGGACAGTCGCACAGTCGACCGAACAGGGGCGCCACTGACGACCTTGCACAAACCCGATTGGTCGCCAGAGACGTTATGGCACATCAACTACATCAACCACTTGTGCGCCGTGCGGCGTGAAGCATTTAATCGGGTCGGTGGGTTGCTTCCTGGCACAGACGGATCACAAGATTGGGACTTGGTCTTGCGGGTGGGCCAACGGTCAGGCAGCAACGTGGCCCACATCTCCAAGGTACTGTATGACTGGCGTGTCAGTGAACATTCAGTTGCCTACCGATCCAGCATCAAACCCTATGCAATTACAGCCGCCGCACGCGCTGTCGCACCAATATTGGCTGATGTGGTCGGCTCCTCGCTCAAAACAGAATCTGCGGTGGCCCGCGCAGGGCTGCGACACCGTTGGAAAGGTACGCTGCAACCACTCACAGTCATCATCCCCACACATGACAACGCGACCGACCTGGCGGCCTTGCTGAGTTTTCTGCACAGACTGGACCGCACTGACCTGTCCATTGTCCTAATGGCCAACAACGTGCACAGCGCGGACATGCTCAACCTGCTGCAGCACTGGAGTCAAGTGCCACGCATGACAATACGCCACCATGACAAGGCCTTCAATTGGTCAGAACTGAACAACGTGGCGTGTAAAAGCGTGACGACGCCAGATCTGCTGTTCCTCAACGATGACATCGAACTCGGTGCACTCGATACACTGGATCACTTGCAGTCGCATCTGGCACTTGATCCGAAGATTGGCGCGGTCGGAGCGCTATTGCGCTACCCCAATGCCGATGGCGGGGACATTCAACACGATGGAGTCATCACACACCCCCAATGGGTCGCGCGCAATATTAGTAACCCGGCTGACTGTTCCGCGCTGTACGTGCCACGCAATGTTGCTGCAGTCACTGGAGCGTGCCTGCTAACGCGTCGTGAAGCGTTTGAGGCCGTGGGCGGTTTCGAGCCTGCTCTGGCCAGTTCGTTCAACGACGTGGACTATTGCCTTAAGTTGCGCCAAAGTGGTTACAGAATCATGCAAGCCAGCGACGTGCAAGCGGTTCACCGTGAATCACGCAGTCGTGGCGCGGTGGATTCTGTGGCTAAGCTCAAACAACTTGAGGCAGAACTTCACTGGATGCAGCGGCGCTGGGGAGACATGCTAGTCGATCAATGCAATTTGCGTGAAACTGACCGCTATATGGGTAGTCTGATCGTCAATATTCCAGCGAGCCCGTAACACTCCCGGAGTGTCAACGCGTGACTCCTCACTGCACACCTTGGCCATGCAACGAGATGTCGGGTTGACTTTGTATGCACGCAATATGCAGCAATCGTTGTTGTTTTTTTGCTTCCGGCACTAACCGATAACCTGCCGATTCAGGATGCTCATCAGATTCGAATAAACTGGATTGGTACTCGCTTTGCAAACCAAAATTCCATTTTTTTACCTGTCTCGATCAATCACCATGAATAATTTTGCTTCCAAGTTGTTCTTTGCCGCCCTCACCACCTTTGTCGCTACGGGAACTGCCACGGCAGGGGACGCCGACTTTACGCTGGTCAACCGAACCGGCTATGCGTTGCGTGAAGTGTATGTTTCACCGTCCCACAAAAACGCCTGGGGCAAAGACCGAATGGGTGAATACACGCTGGAAAATGGAAAGTCCAGACTATTCAAATTTTCGGACAAGAGCGCCTGTGATCAAGACCTCAAAGTGGTGTTTGATGATGACGGCTCTGAAGTGGTCTGGGAAGAAATTGACCTGTGCGCGCTCAACAAGATCACATTGAAATACAACCGTAAGACTGGGCAAGTTTCGGCCGATACTGAATAACTCCCTGTCGGACAACTTGCTCCGGCATTTAGAAGCGGATTACGAACCCCGATAGGTGGAATAACTCCAGGGGCTCACCAGCAGCGGCACATGGTAGTGCTGATCGGTATGGGCCACGCCGAAATCCAGACTAACCCGGTTCAGAAAATTGGGCTCCGGTAGCGCAACGCCGCGCGCCTTGAAATAACCCGCCACATCAAACACCAAGCGGTAGGTTCCAACGCGCAGACTCGTGTGGTCATAAAGCATGCCATCCGGGTTGCGGCCGTCCTGGTTCAAGGTGAAGGATTTGACCAGCGTCGCCGACTCACCCTGCGTGGTGTACAGCGCAACTTGCATGCCCGTGGCGGGAGTGCCGTGCATGGTGTCCAGTACGTGTGTGCTCAAGCCCATGGTGCTTCCTTTAGTTAACTTTCTAAAGTGTATACACTTTTTTGGATTGCAGCTATCATGCGCCGCATGGACTCCACCACCACTGGCATCATTGTCGAGACGCTCACGCGCTCCATCGTGGAGCACCGGTTACAACCCGGCGCCAAACTCGTTGAACAAACGCTGGCAGACCAGTTCGGTGTATCGCGCACTCTGATCCGCCAGGCACTGTTCAAGCTCTCCCAAAATAGGCTGATCCGAATGGAGCCGGCGCGTGGCGCTTTTGTGGCGGCACCCTCGATGGCCGAGGCAAAGCAGGTGTTTGACGTCCGACGGATGCTGGAGGCCGGGATGACACAAGCTTTTATTCGACAGGCAACACCGCAGCAGATCACGGCTCTAAGGGATCACATTGCCGAAGAATCTGCCGCCGTGATGCGTGGCGACGTTCCCGGGCGCACCGTGCTGCTGGGCGACTTTCATGTGCGCATGGCGCAACTGATGGGCAACGAGGTACTGGCTCACATGCTGATGGATTTGCTGTCGCGCTGTGCATTGATCACTTTGATGTACCAGTCCGCCGGAGCCGCCGAGCACTCCCACGAAGAGCATACGGGCATCGTGCAGGCACTGGAAGCACGTGACGAGGCACGGGCCTTGCTTCTCATGGACGAACACCTGCGCAACGTGGAAGCGTCGCTGACGCTGGCGCCCAAGGCAAACGAAAAGTCAAAGCCATGAAGAACTACGACACCGCAAAGACCTACCCGCGCGATCTGATCGGCTACGGAAAAGACGTGCCGCATGCCCGGTGGCCGGGCGGCGCACGTATCGCCGTGCAGTTTGTACTCAACTACGAAGAGGGCGGCGAGAACAGCGTGCTGCATGGTGACGCCGGTTCCGAGCAATTTCTGTCGGAGATGTTCAACCCCGCCAGCTATCCGGAGCGGCACATCAGCATGGAAGGCATTTACGAGTACGGCTCGCGCGTCGGCGTATGGCGCATCCTGCGCGAGTTTGAACAGCGCGGCCTGCCACTCACGGTGTTTGGCGTGGGCATGGCCCTGCAGCGCCACCCCGAATTGACCGCAGCCTTTGTCGAACTCGGCCACGAGATCGCCTGCCACGGCTGGCGCTGGATTCACTACCAGAACGTGGACGAGGCCACCGAGCGCGCACATATGCAGTTGGGCATGCAGGCCATTGAACAGCTCACCGGCAAAAGGGCGCTGGGCTGGTACACCGGGCGCGACAGCCCCCGCACCCGACGTCTGGTGGCCGACTTCGGCGGCTTTGAGTACGACAGTGACTACTACGGTGACGACCTGCCCTTCTGGATGCAGGTGCAAAAGACCGACGGCAGCGTGGCCCCCCAACTGATCGTCCCGTATACGCTGGACTGCAACGACATGCGCTTTGCCCTCCCCCAAGGCTACTCACACGCCGACCCTTTCTACCAGTACCTCAAGGACACATTTGACGTGCTCTACGCCGAGGGCGACCCAAATGGCCACAACCGACCGGCCATGATGAGCATCGGCATGCACTGCCGCCTGTTGGGTCGCCCGGGACGCATCACCGCTCTGCAGCGCTTTCTGGACTACATCGGCCACCACGATCAGGTCTGGATGTGCCGCCGGCTGGACATTGCACGCCATTGGAAAACCACCCATCCGTTTCAGACCTGAAACCCCCAACACCCGAATGCAGAAACTGCCATGGCACTGACCCTCGAACAACTCAACCAGGCCCCGCTGGACGAAGCCGCTGCCTGGTTGACCGGCCTCTACGAGCACTCGCCGTGGATTCCCCGTGCCGCTTTGGCACAGCGGCCCTTCACCAGCCGGGCGCAACTCAAATTCGCCATGGTCAGTGTGCTCCAGGCCGCCGGCGTTGAGCCCCAACTGGCATTGATACGTGCCCACCCGGAACTGGCGGGCAAAGCGATGGTGGACAACAGCCTGACCGCAGAATCGACCACCGAGCAAAGCCAGGCGGGCCTTACCCACTGTACTCCGGACGAGTTTGAAAAGATCCAGCGGCTCAATGCCGACTACAACGCACGCTTTGGCTTTCCCTTCATTCTGGCGGTGCGCGGACCACGCGGGACGGGATTGAAGAGGGCAGAAATCATCAGCATATTTGAGCGGCGCCTGCAAGGCCACCCCGACTTTGAGCGCCAGGAGTGCATCCGCAACATCCACCGCATCGCCGAGATTCGTCTGAATGACCTGTTTGGCTTTACGCCAGAACTCGGCAACACCGTATGGGACTGGCAAGAAGCTTTATCGCAACACACGGACGCCGGTTATGCCGAACTCGGACAACTGACCGTCACCTACCTGACCGATGCGCACCGTGCCTGCGCGCAGCGCATCAGCATGGATATGCGCCATGCAGGCTGCGACACCGTGCATATCGACGCTGTTGGAAACGTTGTTGGGTGTTACAAAAAGAATAGCGCGTTACGTATATTGGACGAGGGCTACGGGCCAATTGGTCGTAAGACTTTGCTGACTGGAAGCCATTTTGATACCGTTCGCAACGCAGGCAAATACGACGGCCGGTTGGGAATCTACGTACCGCTGGCCTGCGTGCAGCAGTTGGCCAGGACAGGCGAGCGCCTGCCGTTTGACATCGAGATCGTGGCATTTGCCGAAGAAGAAGGGCAGCGCTACAAGGCGACGTTTCTGGGGTCTGGCGCACTAACCGGTGACTTCAATCCGGCATGGCTGGACCAAATGGATGCCGACGGCATCCGTATGCGCGATGCCATGCAGCGTGCCGGTCTGTGCGTGGACGATATCCCTGCAGTCAAGCGCAACGCCGACGACTACCAGGGCTTTGTCGAAGTTCACATCGAGCAGGGACCGGTACTCAATGAGCTTGACATTCCGCTCGGCATCGTGACATCGATCAACGCCTCGGTGCGCTACGTGGCAGAGATCACCGGCATGGCCAGCCATGCGGGCACGACACCGATGGACCGCAGGCGTGATGCCGCCGCCGCCGTTGCCGAACTCATGCTGCACGTTGAACAGCGCGCCGCCCAAGACGGCGACTCGGTGGGCACAGTGGGCATGCTGCAGGTACCCAACGGCTCCATCAACGTGGTGCCCGGACGCTGCCAGTTTTCAATGGACCTGCGCGCGCCCAACGACATGCAGCGCGACCAACTGGCCAAGGACGTGGTCACGGCAGCGCGCGGCATTTGTGAACGCCGTGGCGTTCACCTCAGCCTGACCGAAACCATGCGCGTCAGCGCCGCCCCCAGCGCCCC
>CAIQBN010000233.1 GCA_903870065.1 uncultured beta proteobacterium
ACCGCAGTCTGGCGCAAGATGGAAGTGTCTGGTCAATTTTTCGATCGACGCGCACCCACTCGAAACACTCTAATTTCCCTGACAATGTCGCCATGATTGAATACTCCGATGTCCTGGCGGCTGCGCAACGACTGGACGGGCATGTACTGCGCACCCCGTGCGTGGCGTCACAAACCCTGTCTGATATAACGGGCGCGCAGGTTTTTTTAAAGTTCGAAAACCTGCAGTTCACTGCCTCATTCAAGGAGCGGGGTGCCTGCAACAAGCTCGCGCAGCTTACGCCCGAGCAGTCCGTTCGCGGGGTCATTGCAATGAGCGCCGGCAACCATGCACAGGGTGTGGCCTACCATGCACAACGTCTTGGTTTACATGCCGTGATTGTGATGCCGCGCTTCACGCCAGGAGTCAAGGTCGAACGAACCCGCGGTTTTGGGGCCGAGGTCATATTGCATGGCGACACACTGGAGGAATCCCGCAGCCATGCATTTGCACTGGCTCAGGCGCGCCATCTGACGTTCGTGCACCCCTATGACGATGATGCCATCATCGCCGGGCAAGGAACGATTGCACTGGAAATGCTCGCAGATGTTCCGGACCTGGACACCCTGATCATTGCAATCGGTGGCGGCGGACTGATTTCTGGCATGACCACGGTGGCCAAGGCGTTGCGGCCGCAGATCGAGGTCATCGGGGTGCAAACAGTGCGTTTTCCGGCGATGTTCAATGCCATCAAGGGAACCCATCACCCGCAGGGGACCAGCACCATTGCCGAGGGCATCGCGGTGGGGACACCGGGCAGTATCACCACGGAAATTGTGCGCCAGCGTGTTGATGACTTGGTCCTAGTGGATGAGGGCGATATCGAACAGGCTCTGGTCATGCTGCTGGAAGTAGAAAAAACACTGGTGGAGGGAGCCGGCGCGGTTGGTTTGGCCGCGATGCTGAAGGAACCCGAGCGATTCCGGGGCAAACGAGTGGGTCTGGTGCTCTGTGGTGGAAATATTGATCCCCTGCTTTTGGCCGCCATCATTGAGCGAGGCATGGTGCGCGCAGGGCGCCTGGCGCGAATTCGGGTCGGCGCAAGAGATGTGCCAGGGTCATTGGCACACATCACCGCAATGGTTGCTGAAGCCGGCGCGAACATTGAGGAGGTTCACCACCAAAGGGCCTTCACCACATTGTCAGCGCAAAATGCAGAGATTGAGCTTGTGGTGCAGACACGTGGCCACGCCCATGTCAGTGATGTATTGGGTGTTCTGCGCGACGCCGGCTTTGATGCTCAAGTGGGCTAGTGCCCGCCGCAGCGGCTCAGCACCCAACTTGCCTCTTGTCGGTAGAATTGCGCGCAATCAGCATTGATGTATTGAAGGAAATTGCATGTCAGCACCTGCTACACACACACCAAGCCATGAAGTCGACCCGGTCGAAGCCATTGTTCCGATGATTCCGATTGTTTTGCCGGTCGTCGGTGGTGTGCTGATTTTCTTGCTGGCTTTCATCGCCGTTTCAATGGCCTGAGGCCCGCGGGCAAGGCATTTGTCCGGCGTTAGGTTGTCTACGCCCAAGTGACCGCCGGCACGGGCGCAACCTCTCAAAAACCCAACCACAAGCGGCTTCCACCTCACTTTCCGTGAGATTTGTCATGATCTATTGCACGAAAGTAGCGTAGGCATGCTTTTTTGATGCATAACCTCATGCTTTTTTTGCATAAAATTTGCATGTAATCAGTTGGTAACTTCTGCATCAGTTCATAAAATGGTCATCCGGCGACCGCCGAGCTCAGGGCGAGATCTGGGTGCCAGCATCTTAGTTTTGCCCGGAAGCCGTTTTCTCAAAGTGAAAGCGTCACTTTCATTTTGAAAAAACGATTTTCAAACTAGGAGCTAACTTATGAATGCACCCGCGATGCAGGGCCTCAACATCAACGCACCCAGCTACGTCAAGAATCCCAAGCTCATTGCCTGGGTGGCCGACATGGCCGCACTGACCAAACCGGCTGCCATTTATTGGTGCGACGGATCCGACGAGGAGTACCAGCGTCTGTGCCAGCAGCTGGTCGGCTCGGGCACTTTCAAAAAGCTCAATGAAGCCAAACGCCCCAACAGTTTCCTGGCCTGCTCTGATCCCAGCGATGTCGCCCGGGTCGAAGACCGCACTTACATTTGCTCTGAGAAGAAAGAGAATGCCGGGCCTACCAATAACTGGATGGCTCCTGTCGACATGCGCAAACTCCTGCAAAGCGGCACCGCCAATGAAAAGGCATTGTTTGATGGTTGCATGAAAGGGCGCACCATGTACGTGGTGCCCTTCTCCATGGGGCCCCTGGGTTCGCATATTGCCCACATCGGAATTGAGCTCTCTGACAGCGCATATGTGGCGGTGAACCAGCGCATCATGACCCGCATGGGCAAGGCTGTTTATGACGTGCTCGGTGTGGACGGCGCCTTTGTTCCCTGCGTCCACACAGTGGGAGCGCCCCTGGAGGCCGGGCAGGCAGACGTCAAGTGGCCATGCAACAAAACCAAGTACATCGTGCACTACCCCGAGACCCGCGAGATTTGGTCGTATGGCTCAGGCTACGGCGGCAACGCCTTGCTTGGCAAGAAGTGCTTTGCTCTGCGGATTGCGTCCAACATGGGCCGCGACCAGGGCTGGTTGGCCG
Source organism: uncultured beta proteobacterium (assembly GCA_903870065.1). Classification (GTDB taxonomy): domain Bacteria; phylum Pseudomonadota; class Gammaproteobacteria; order Burkholderiales; family Burkholderiaceae_C; genus Allorhodoferax. The sequence continues at coordinate 2,663 of CAIQBN010000233.1, forward strand.
AGCACATGCTCATTCTGGGTGTAACCAATCCCGCTGGCAAAAAATACCATGTTGCCGCCGCCTTCCCTAGCGCCTGTGGCAAAACCAACTTTTCCATGCTGGTTCCGCCAGAGGGGTTTGCTGGCTGGAAAGTCACGACCATCGGTGACGACATTGCCTGGATCAAGCCCCATGCCGACGGAAAGATGTATGCCATTAACCCGGAAGCCGGCTACTTCGGCGTGGCACCAGGCACCAACATGCACACCAACCCCAATTGCATGCGCTCGGTGGACAAAAACGTCATTTTTACGAATGTTGCCCTCACGGATGACGGTGACGTGTGGTGGGAAGGCATGGAGAAGGACACCGGCAGCCTGCCGGATCACTTGATCGACTGGCAGGGTAACGACTGGACGCCAGCGATCGCCAAGGAAACCGGGGCCAAGGCGGCGCATCCCAACTCGCGCTTCACCGTGACGTCCACCAACAATCCGGCGCTGGACCCTGAGTGGGACAACCCCAATGGTGTAGCCATTGACGCCTTCATTTTTGGCGGGCGCCGCTCCACCACAGTGCCCTTGGTCACCGAGGCGCGCACCTGGATGGAAGGTGTTTACATGGCCGCCACGATGGGCTCGGAAACCACTGCAGCGGCCGTGGGTCAGATGGGTGTGGTGCGCCGCGACCCCTTTGCCATGTTGCCTTTCTGTGGCTACAACATGAGCGACTACTTCCAGCACTGGCTGGACATGGAGCACAAACTCGAAAGCCTGGGACACACCCTGCCCAAGATCTATTGCGTCAACTGGTTCCGCAAGGGTGATGATGGCAAATTTGTCTGGCCTGGTTATGGCGACAATATGCGCGTTCTGAAGTGGATGATTGACCGGTTGGAGGGCTCAGCCGCTGGCCTTGAGAACGGATTCGGTGTAAGCCCGACCTATTCCGAAATCACCTGGACCGGGTTGGATTTCACGCCAGAACAGTTCGCCACGGTCACGAGTTTGGACCGGGAAGCCTGGAAGCAGGAGTTTGCGCTGCACTCCGAACTCTTCACCCAGCTTGCGTACCACCTGCCTAAAGAACTGGTTCAAACCAAGGAGATGCTGGAGCAGCGCCTGACCGCCTGATACCGACCCTCCAGTTAGAAAGGCCACCAAACGGTGGCCTTTTCCTTTTGGCGCAAGCCAAATTAGGATTCGTTTTCGCTGCGCAGGTATGCCATTTGGATTTCTCGCAGCACGCGGTGATCTTGCTGCGCCACAGACAAAATCTGTTGATCCGAACGGCGCGCCGCGCGTTGGCGCAGCCAGTGGTGCCACATTGCGGCCGTTGCAAAACTCAATTGCCGCAGCGGAGGCGCTAACAGCGCAAGAGCCGCGAAAGCAATCGTCCACAGGGCGACCCAAACGGCCAGCAAATGACCGTCGGCCCAGGTCTCAATGAGTTGATCGGCCACGGCCATCAACGCTGCAACCACTGCTGCCAGTAACATGCCGGCCAGTGTACGGGAGCCATCCTGCAGGTTCGCGGCCATCCGGCCATCTGTCGGTTGGAGGGACGCAGGGACTCCCTTGACGAGGTTATCGAAAAAACCCTGCATACGGCGCACCGGCACGAGGCTTTTTGACCACTTGAATAGATTCAATTTTTGAGTGAACATAACGTCATACTAGGGTTTTCCCCAATGCGACACCACTTTATGTTGGTGATGCCATCCATTCACAAGACTTATGATTCATCCATGCCACTGACCACCCTGCGCACACTAGATCTGAATCTGCTCAAAATTTTTGATGTCGTCATGGCAGAGCGCAGCCTGACCCGGGCCGCCCACTTGCTTGCCCTGACGCAGCCTGCCGTCAGCAACGCACTGCGCCGCTTGCGCGACGCGATCGGAGATGAGTTGTTGGTGCGCAAGGGGCGGGCTCTGGAGCCCACGGCACGGGCAACGGAATTGTGGCCGGCCGTGCGGGATGCACTGCAAAGGCTGCAAATTGCGCTGGCACCCAACCAGTTTGACCCCGCAGTTGCGTCCACCACATTTGTTCTGACAATGGCCGACGCCACCGCAGCGGAGTTGATGCCGCCACTGGTTGCACTCATTACAGAGCAGGCTCCAGGCATATCACTGCGGGTGGTCCCACTCACCACGCGCGATCCACGCAAACTGCTAGACGAAGGACACGTGGATTTGGCCATCGGCCACTTTCCGGCAGTCCTTGCGGACCTCACGGCGCGTGCACAGTCCGGCGAAACCATATCGTTCTTGCACCAACGGTTGTTTCAAGGCGACTACGTTTGCGTCATGCGACGTGGGCACCCGCTGGCAGAAGGACCATTGACACTGGATCGGTATTGCGAGGCTCGCCACATGCTGGTGAGCTTTTCCGGGCGGGCGTTTGGATTCATTGACGAGGCGCTGGGAGCACTGGGGCGCACTCGCCACGTGGTCTTGACGGTCAACCAGTTTTTTACTGCCGGCAAAATCGTCGCCCATTCAGATCTACTCACGGTGTTGCCCCGGCACTTTGTCAACGTTACTGGTTTTGCCGACCAATTTGTCTTGCATGAACTGCCTTTTGCGCCACCCACGATCCAGGTTGACGCGCTGTGGCACCAGCGCAAGGACGGCGCGAGTGCGCATGCCTGGCTGCGCAGCCGGGTCACCGACCTCGCAGCACAGGCATTTCACAAATGAAAATTCAATTGCTGTCGGATTTGCACCTGGAGGCGCATCCAAATTGGGTGGCACAACCCGTGCCGGGTGTCGACTTGCTGGTGCTGGCGGGTGACATTGGCTCGTACCAAAACGGCTCGCAACTCATCGATTCGGATTTTGGGCTGGGCAGATTTTCTCCTTTGAGTGGTTGGCCGACACCGGTCCTGCTGGTGCCCGGAAACCATGAATATGACACCTTTGACTTTGATGCCGCCCATCTGCGTTTGCGCGAAACCTGCGAACGACTCGGCATGGTCTGGCTCGAACGGGAGTGCGTCGTCATCAATGGTGTGCGCTTTGTCGGCACCACACTCTGGTCCGACTTTGATGCCCTCGCGCCTACCACGGACACGGAAGGTGCGCTCACCCTGCAACTCAAGGCCCGAGACAAGGCTTTTCGTGCTGCTAATTACCATTTGCGCAAGACCCTGACCACTCGCCAGGGACAACCCTGGCTGGCTGATGGCATGCGGGATCAGGCTCTGCTGTGCCAACATTGGCTGCGTGATGCATTGGCGCAGGGGCACCACGGCCCCACCGTGGTGGTCACCCACTTTGCACCGAGCCTGCACAGCGCAGACCCACGCTACGGTCATACGCCCGGTACTGCCGGCTTTTGTAACGCGCTGGACGATTTATTGCCGTTTGCGCAAGTCTGGCTCCACGGCCACTTGCATGCCCCAAGCGATTACGTCCACCGCGGCTGCCGGGTGGTGGCAAACCCGCTGGGATATGCGCGCAAAAACGAGCAGTCATTTTTTCGGCCATCGCTTGTGATAGAAATTGCACCCTGGCCCTCTTGAAATAAGCGCAATACGCTACCAATTTCAGAGCGTCGTAACCAACAGCGGGCCCGAGACAAACATGTGAAGCGGGACACGGCCACTACCAGTCTGCGTCGGTGCAGCTTGGTACACTGCCCGCAAGCACCCAGGAGCGCAACCATGAGAATACTATTGGCAGTCGACGGCAGCAGCTATAGCAAAAAAATGCTGGCTTACTTGGCCACCCATGAAAGCCTGCTCAACACCAATCATGAATACACCGTCTTTACAGCTCAGCCGGCGTTACCGCCCCGGGCACGCGCGGCAGTGGGCAAGGAAATTGTGGAGCAGTATTACCGTGACGGGAGCGAAAAAGTATTGGCGCCCATCACCAAATTTCTGCTGCGCCATGGCATCAATGCAAAAACCGTCTGGAAAGTTGGCCCCGCCGGGCCAGCCATTGCCAAGGCGGCGACCGACGGCAGTTTTGACCTAGTTGTGATGGGTTCACATGGCCATGGAGTTGTGCTGAACATGGTCATGGGTTCCGTGGCTACCCAAGTGTTGGCGCACTGCACGGTGCCGGTACTCTTGGTGCGTTGAACCTGGCCTAACGGGCGTTCAAGCCTTCAAAGCAAGTCGCCATCACCAAATCCACGATCCGCGCATCGTCGTACTGGTCACCCATTTTCAGAAATTCCAGCACTGGATCACAGGCACGCGCGTACAGGGTGTAGAGCACCGCAATGGCGGGCAATTTTGGATTAAGGCTGCCGTCTTCTTGCGCTGCCTCGATCCAGGCGCCCAGCGCATCGCTGACTTCAATCAGCCCGTTCATGTAGTCCTTATTGGCAATCAGGGTGGCACGCAAGCTTGAATTTTGACTTGGCAATGAGGGCATGCCCCCGGCAAGTTTGAGCTCCATTGTCCAGCGCACCACAGCGCGCAACTTTTGCATCGGCGCCCCGTCCGGTGCAAGACCTTTCAAAAAGTCCTGTGCCTTGCGCATCACCCGCACCATCGCGGCGGCAGCCAGGTCCTCCTTGCTGGGAAAGTGCTTATACAAACTGGCTTTGGCAATACCAACCTGGGCTGCGACTTCGTCAACCGTCATGGCCTCAAACCCCTTTTCTGCCAGCAGCCGGTTCACAACCGTGATGATCGCGTCTTCACGCGCTAACAACATTTGCGTTTTGAACGATATCTTGGGTGGTGAGCCAGGTGTCATGGCGGAAGTTTAGTCTCTCCCGTCAAAAAATGTAGTCAAGGGTCAATTTGTGACCGTGAAGTCTTAAGCGCAATGCGGGCAGCATCTGAGAGTGCCGCGGTCAACCGATCAATGACCACCGAATCCAGGTTCCAGCAATGCCAGTACAGGTCAACCGGCAGCGTCGTTTTGGGGGCCAGGTTAACCAGTTCACCCGTTGCCAGCAACTCCTGAACCTGCAACTGCGGTACCACGCTGGCACCCCAGCCAGCCAGGACAGCACGGACTTGTCCCTCCGAGCTTGGCACGAACCGTTGACTCAGGGCAACCCGGCGCAGACCACAGGCACGGCTCACAAAATCGGTCTGCAAGTCATCTTTACGGTTAAAGGCAATAAACGGGATCTGACGAAAATTGTGGGGCGTCAACCCGTTCGGGCAATTGGCGCTCGCATAGGCTGCACTGGCTACGGCGACATACTGCATGGCACCGAGCGACAGGACCTTGCAGCCACGCAGTGCCTGCTTGAGCGTGGTAACGCAACCCAACACCTGGCCCTCACGCAACCACTCGTGGGTGAAATCCTGGTCATCGGTGATGATCTCCAACGGCAGGCCTTCGCCGACAAGCTCACCCAAGGCGGGCAACGCCCAGGTGGCAATACTGTCTGCATTGATGGCGATCGAAATGCGGTCTTCTTCACGCAAGGCACCGGCGGCCGGTGTCAAATCCTGCAAATCGGTCTCCAGGTCAGCGCGCAGCAGACGCATCTGCATTGCGTGCTTGATCAGCAATCGACCGGCAGAGGTCGGTTTGACCGGGCGGCTGCGCACCAGCAGCACGGTGCCAACCTGGGCCTCCAGCGCCCTGAGGCGCTGTGAAACCGCCGATTGGGTGACTGAAAGACGCAGCGCAGCACGCTCGAACCCGCCCTGCTCAACGATGGCGGCGAGGCATTCCAGGGCGTCGGTGTCAAAGGTTCGCATAGGCAATTGGAAAGTGATGCCGTTGCCCTACAAGGAGGCAGGCCTATCCATTGTATTAGCGAGCCTAATGGTTTCACCGGCCCATTCGATCAAGACGAGCGCGATGCCGGGTCAGCCACCGCAGCATCCTGCCGGGCTGGCGTCTGGTGCCCCGGCACTGCCAGAAAGTAGAAGATGATTTGCGCCAACCCCACCGCCGCCGGCAACAAGGCCCAACTCGCTTGCTCAACACCGTCGTTCAAGCCGATGGCCACGCGCAGCGCCTTGCACCAAAAGCTGAAAGACCAGGGACTGGCACACGCCGACCTCTGGCTGTAAACAGGAGCTTCCATGCACACGACACCTGATGCAACTCAAACCCAAGCCGATTTGCCGGGCGACCCATTGGACCGGGCACTGACTACCTGCCTGGTGGCACCAGCCCTGCCGGCGGAGTTTCGCGCCCGCGTCATGGCATCAGTCCTGGGCGAGCAACTGCAGGAAATCACCGTGCGGCGACGCCAACTGGAGGCCGAGCACGCCCAAGAACTGGCACGCCTGAAAAGGGGCCACGTCTTACTCAAACGCGACACTTTGGCCCTGGTGACAGCAACCGCCTTCGCGGCGGGTGCCTGCGCACAGATTGCCATTCCCTGGCTCCAAGTCCACTTGGAGTTCGACAGTGCCATGACCGCGCCCCTGCTTGCGCTGTTGATCGGTGTGGCTGCCGGGGCAAGTGTCTGGGCAGAGCGTTTTGGTAAACCTGGCCCGCTCTTTGGCCTCCTGCGCGGTTGAAAACACCCACCGCGGGGGAACCAGGTTTGGTTTATGGCCTAATACTGCCTTTGCAAAATCTCTATCTCCAACCAATTTCTCAGGAAAGAAAAAAATGGGCAATCAGATCGTCACCGAAGCAGACCG
>CAIQBN010000234.1 GCA_903870065.1 uncultured beta proteobacterium
ATAACGATGGCGCAGCAAGATAACGCACTGCAATTGCAACGTTTGAACGGCGTCACCGAAGGCCGCGATGATGCGATGCAATTGTGGGCCTTGTCAGAGGGTGACCCCACCCGTTCCCTGGGCATCCTGGAGAGCAAGGGCAAAACCTTGCGCTTGCCCGCTACTGAGCGGGACCTGGCAAGTGCTGCAACCCTGGCCATCAGTGTCGAGAGCAAATCTGCCGCCCGGCAGGCACAAGGGCCGAGTCTGCCTTTCCTTTTTAGGGGATCGGTGATTCAGAAAGCCCTGTAGGGCGGGCACATGGCTGAACCCGAGTCCGTTGCACCCTATCCACGGCGAATCGCGCATCTGGACATGGATGCGTTTTATGCCTCGGTGGAGCTGCTGCGATACCCGCAGCTCAAGGGTATGCCGGTCGTCATTGGTGGTGGCAAACGCAATATTCAACTCGCTTTGGAGCAGCTTCGAACATCCGACCTGCAAGATACCGACCCCGCTCAAGCCCAAGTCCACTGGGACGACGCGGCCCAGCGGGCCGCAATGCGGCGCATTCCCCTGGACGCCTTTGCACGACTGTCCAGCTACACCGGACGCGGCGTGATCACTACAGCCACCTACGCAGCCCGACAGTTTGGCGTGGGTTCTGCCATGGGGCTCATGAAGGCTGCCAAGTTGTGCCCGCATGCCATTTTGCTACCGGTGGATTTTGAGGAATACCGGGCATTCTCACGCCGGTTCAAGGCCGTTATCACCGAGATAGCACCGCTCATGGAGGACCGTGGGGTCGATGAGGTCTACATCGACTTTACGAATGTACCTGGCGGCCAGCGAGAAGGTGGGCGGGTGCTGGCACGCTTGATCCAGAAGAGCATTTTTGGCGCAACCGGACTCACATGCTCCGTCGGTGTAGCACCCAACAAACTCCTGGCCAAGATGGCCAGCGAATTCAAGAAGCCTAACGGCATCGCGATCCTGCACGAGGAGGACTTGCAAACCATGATCTGGCCCTTGGCCTGTCGAAAAATCAATGGCATTGGCCCCAAAGCCGACGAAAAATTGAAGCGCTTAGGTATTGAAACGATTGGCCAACTCGCCCAAAAGGAATTGCATTGGCTGATGGACAATTTCGGAGCAAAGACCGGCGCCTGGCTGCACCATGCATCACACGGTCTCGACGAACGGGCCGTGGTGCTCGAGAGTGAGCCGGTCAGCATCAGCCGCGAAACGACTTTTGAGCGTGACCTGCATGCCGTGCGTGACCGGGTGGAACTCGGTGCAGTATTCACCCGGCTTTGTGCCCAAGTCGCAACTGATTTGCAAAGCAAGGGGTACGCTGGCAAGACCATTGGAATCAAATTGCGGTATGACGACTTCAAAAGCGTCACGCGCGACCTGACCATTGACCAGTACACTGCGGACGCTGTGCGCATCCGACAAGTCGCCGGGCAATGCCTCAAACGCGTTCCACTGGAACAACGGCTGCGCCTGCTCGGGGTGCGCGTCGGCACGCTTCGCAAAACCTCAAGTACCCATGAATTTTCAGGAAATCAGGCTGTAGCCCTCGTGAAATATGCACAAGACGCTATCAATTTTGAAGCAAAAATCGACCAATTATTCTGACGGTGCACGACCCGAAGTTTGGTGAAATACCACTGGTGAGTGGCAGCATTCACCTCTCGACGGCAGAAATTGGGCTGAGACCGGTGCCGACACAAATTGCATTACATTTTGCCTATGACATCACTGACCACACCACTCTCCTGCTTTTCCCTCTCCGTGAGCGAGCACATCGCGCATTTGGTGCTCAACAAACCCGAGGCCATGAACACCATGCACCCGGCGTTCTGGCGCGAACTCGATGCCGTGCTGACCCAACTGCACCAGTCCAACACCGCGCGCGTGCTGGTCATCAGTAGCACCGGTAAGCATTTCAGCGCCGGAATGGCACTGGAGACATTTGCCGGCAGCATCACCATGGATGATCAAAGCCCTGAGGGACGGGCCGCAATCTTCGACATGTTAGGTGAGATGCAGGCGACGTTTACCAAACTGGAAACCTTGCGCATTCCGGTGATTGCAGCCATCCAGGGCGGCTGCATTGGCGGCGCTGTGGACATGGTCAGCGCTTGCTGCATACGCTACGCCACGCCCGCCACATTTTTTTGCATCCAGGAAATCAACATTGGCATGGTCGCCGATGTCGGCACGCTGCAGCGACTACCCAAACTGATCCCGCTGGCCATCGTAAAAGAGTTGGCTTACACCGGCAAACGCCTTGGAGCCGACCGCGCGTTGCAATACGGGCTGGTCAATGCGGTCTTTGACACCGAAGCCGCAATGCTAGACGCCGTGATGCAGTGCGCAGCCGAGATTGCTGCCAAGCCGCCAGTCGCCATATGGGGCACCAAGCAGGCTATCCACTATGCGCGCGACCATGCGGTGGATGACGCCCTGAAACAAATGGGCTGGCTGCAAGGCACCATTTGGAGTAACCGCCATGTGATGGAGTCCGTTACGGCAATGAAGACCAAGCGTGCGGCCGAGTTTCCTGCGCTTCAGGAACTGAAACTTTTCAGTGATATCGGCCGCTAGCCCAGAATTGGATGAACTACCGCCATGAACCCACTCCTACCCCGTATCGAACTGCAATCCAAACCGGAACAACCTGCCACAGCCTGCGTCATATGGTTGCATGGCCTGGGCGCCGACGGTAATGATTTTGCCGGTCTGGTACCAGAGCTGGACCTTGGCGACGCACCCCCTATACGTTTCATTTTCCCGCACGCACCAAGCATTCCGGTCACGATCAACGGCGGCTACGTGATGCCCGCGTGGTACGACATTCTGGGGGCCAATTTAGTGGATCGCCAGGATGCCGCAGGCATTCAAAGCTCAGAACAGGCCATTGTGGCGCTGATCACGCATGAAGTTCAAAGGGGCATCCGGCATGACAACATCGTGCTGGCCGGATTCAGTCAAGGCTGTGCAATCGCATTGCACACCGGACTGCGACTGCCCAATGCCTTGGCAGGCATTGTGGCGCTATCGGGCTACTTGCCACTGGCTGATCGTCTGGCAAGCGAACGGCACCTGGCCAATGCAAAAACACCCATTTTTATGGGCCACGGAACGATGGACCCGGTCGTGGTGCTGGCACGGGGTGAAAGCTCCCGCGATGCACTGAACCTGCTGGGCCAACCGGTGCAGTGGCGCACCTATCCCATGCAGCACAGTGTTCACCCACAGGAAATTACCGACATTTCCACTTTCCTCAAACGCGTTCTAAAAGCCTGACCACGTGCCGCGCATTGCAACGCGACCGACTCGTGCACTGCTGCGGCCAGCTGACGCAGGCCGGTGCCTCGGCATCGACTTTGGGACCTCGAATTCTGCAGCAGCCTTGATTGATGCAAGCGGTCAAATGGTCACCATGGCATTGGACGGTTTGCACCCTGAAATGCCAACTGCGGTGTTTTTTGCCAGCGATACAAACTCGGTGCTCTACGGCTCTGAAGCCATGGATGCCTATCTCGCCGGAGCTGAAGGAAGGCTTCTGCGATCACTCAAAAGCCTGCTTGGCAGTAGCCTGATGAACGAGCACACCCTGGTCAACGGGCAGGGAGTGCGCTTCTTTGACATCGTGGTGCTGTTCTTCAAGGAGCTCAAACGCCGTTGTGAGGCACAGGTCGGGTTAGCACTCAACCGCGCCATGCTCGGGCGCCCCGTGCACTTTGTCGATAATGACCGGCAACGCGATTCTTTAGCACAGGAGACCTTGGCCAGTGCAGCGCGTGAGGCGGGATTTACTGAAATCGCCTTTCAAATGGAGCCGATTGCCGCAGCGCTGGACTTTGAGCGGCGGGTGGACGGTGAAACCTCCGCCCTGGTAGTGGACATAGGCGGCGGCACGTCTGACTTCACGGTCATTCGGCTCAACCCCGGACGCAGCCACTTGCGTGACCGCACTGCAGATATATTGGCAACGACCGGTGTGCACATCGGCGGCACGGACTTTGACCGCCTGCTGGACCTGGCCACCGTCATGCCGCTGCTTGGCTACAAACACATTGGAACGGGCGGCCGCCCTGTTCCCAGCAGTGTTTTTTTTGACCTGACCACCTGGCATCTGATCCACCAGGCCTACAGCCGCAAGGCCATGCACTTTGCCAGGGAGTTGTGGACCGACTACGCAGACCCCAGTCTGCACGCCCGCCTGATGGACGCGCTGGAAGGGCAACACGGTCACCGAATGCTTGCGCGCGTCGAGACCGCAAAGATTGCTTGCTCAACCTCAGGCATTGAAGCACTACTTGATTTGGACTTTCTGCGCCACGGACCTAGCGGCCATTTGGCGGCAACTCTGTCGACAACAGCAATGGCCGACGCACTGCAGCAAACCATCACGCGGGTGGTGCAATGCGCAGAACTCTGTGTTCAGCAAGCAGGACTACCTTCGGTCGATGCCGTGTATTTGACCGGCGGCTCATCTGCACTGCGCCCACTCATGTCGGCCCTACAGTCCGCCATGCCCGGCGCCCCGCTGGTCGAAGGCAATCGATTTGGTGGCGTTGCAGCCGGCCTGGCCCTCGCCGGTGCGGCCTGCGATCACTTTGATCTACATCAATAGTTGCGCATATTTTTACTCCCTACAGCCAGCGCGATTTCACTTCCAGGTCAAAACTGGGATCGCACAATTGAGGTGGCCTGGGTGGCTGCGCTGCTATTTGCCGTGCATCCGGTCCAAACTGAAGCCATCACCTACATCAGCGGTCGGTCGGTGTCACAAATGAGCTTCTTTTATCTTGCCAGCATGTGCGCCTACGAACAGGGCAGGCACCCTGTTAACCCAGGCCGGTGGCATTCATTACCTTCTCAGCCGACTGGTGTGGGTGCACCAACTCAATATTGATCCCGACCTGGCGGTTGTCACTTCCTGGAATGGAGTCGTTGCACCGCAGGTTCTGTTCTTGCTGATGTGGTTAGCCATTGCGCTGATTCAATGGCGCCAACGCCCCTGGCTTTTATTTTGCCTGTTGTTGTTTTTTCTGCATTTGACGCCAACCAACTCGCTATTGCCGCGCTTGGACGTCGCCAATGAGCGCCACCTCTACCTGGCTCATTTCGGCCTCTTTTTCCCTGGCGCCGTAGTTTGGTTTCGCCTGAGCGACCGATTAACGGTTCATCAACGCCTTGCGATGCGCACGCTGGGACTGCTCCTCATACCGGGGCTGTGTGCCGCAACCTACAACCGCAATGGCCAATACGAATACCAAATTAGTCTATGGTTAAACACAGTGCAAATCTCACCCAACAAAGCGCGCGCGCACAACAATCTGGGGTTTGCCTATGAAACGGAAGGTCAAACCGAATTGGCCAGACATCACTATCAGAAAGCACTGGAGCTCAATCCCGAAGACTCACTGCCCAGAAAAAATCTGGCGCGCCTCGCGCGGCGCCAAACACCCTGACAACCGAACGGTTTGGACACCGGGCTACACTTGGTTAATGAACTCGCAACAGGGCCCTCGCCACTGGTCAGAAGTACCTCGTGCGCCACAGGCGGGCACAGTTATTGGCTCGCGCGACGACTTGCCCGACGGCCAAGCGACCTTGTTGGCGCTGGACACCGGAGGCGGCGTGGCACAACCCTTTCGCCTGTTGTTACTGCGAAACGGAGAGCACGTCAGCGCGTTTGTGAACCGATGCCCGCATTTCGGTGTACCTCTGGCGTCCAACCAGGCTCAACTCATTTTCAAGAGCCAAATCAACATCACCTGCAACGTGCACTACGCCCGATTCCGCTGGTCCGATGGCGTATGCGAGGCCGGCGAATGCCTTGGCGAGGGGCTTCTCCCGATCCCCCTGCTGATCGCAACCGACGGGCAGCTGACGATTTGCCAACCGTAAAAAAACCTGGCGCCGACTTCGACATAAGCGGCGCAATTCAGAAATCGCACCCAGTGCGTGGCAAAATTGGCGCCTGGCACACGCAAAGTGGTTTACTTTGAGCGCCGGCCTGCGGCGCACAGCGCTCGCCACCACTACACCCCATTTTTTCTCCACCAATCTATGTCCACATTTGAAATCGAAGGCGGTGTTGCCCTGCGCGGAACGGTTCGCGCATCGGGCAATAAGAACGCAATTTTGCCAATGATTGCCGCCTGCATCCTGACCGACCAAGAGGTCGTTCTTGACAACGTGCCAGACATCATCGACGTGCGCCATATGCTCGAAGCCATTGTCGAACTCGGTGGCAAAGTGCAACGCAGTGGCGAGCGCGTGAGCATCCATGTTGCAACCGTCAAAACCAGCGAGTTGAGCCACGAACTGTGCAATAAGGTCCGCACCTCGATCCTATGCGTCGCCCCCCTGCTGCACCGGGTCGGCAAAGCCAAGTTACATCCGCCAGGCGGCGATGTCATTGGGCGGCGGCGGCTGGACACCCATTTTTACGGATTACAAAAACTCGGAGCAACTGTAGCGCTCAACGGCTCCTACGAATTCACACTGCCTGGCCGACTGACAGGAGCAGAATTGTTTTTTGACGAACCATCGGTCACCGGAACCGAGCACATTTTGATGGCAGCTGTGGTCAGCTCGGGCTCCACACTGATTCGCAATGCAGCCTGTGAGCCCCATGTGCAGGATCTGGCCCATATGCTCAACGCAATGGGTGCCCGCATTACCGGCATCGGCACCAATCAGCTCCACATTGATGGCGTTCCTTCCCTGACCGGAACCACCTACACCGTTTGCCATGATCACATTGAGGCCGCATCCTACCTGGCACTGGCGGCCGCCACGGGCGGAGAGATTCGCGTGGAAGGAACCGACTTGCATGCCTATTGGATGTGCCACCGGGTTTTTGAGACACTGGGGGTAAAAATAGAGTTGCACAAGGACCACATCTACCTCCCGGCCAATCAGCAACTGTGTGCAGCCCGTGACTTTGACGGATCAATCCCGGTCATTGCCGACGGCCCGTGGCCGCAATTTGCAACCGACCAGATGAGTTGCATGATTACGCTGGCAACCCAGGTCGAAGGCAACGTGCTGTTTTTTGAAAAGATGTTTGAGTCACGCCTGTACTTTGTCGACAAGCTCATCGCAATGGGCGCCAATGCAGTGGTGTGCGACCCGCATCGTGTGGTGATCAGTGGACGCTCCAAACTGCGGGGAACCACGCTCACATCACCTGACATTCGCGCGGGCATGGCGCTCCTCGGTGCTGCGCTGTGCGCCACCGGCAAGTCCACGGTACAAAACGCAAACATGATTGAGCGCGGCTATGAACGCCTGGAGGAAAAGTTGCTCAGCCTCGGCGCGCGTATCAATCGACGGGCTTGAGCGGCCGTCGGCCTGGCCCATTCACCCCCAATGACCTCTCATGCATGCGCAAGCGGCTGACTGTTCACCGCCAGCCGCGCGGCAGTGTGGTGGGCCATCAGATCAGGCGCCACCCGCAGGTTTAGTGAAGCTGGCAAACCGGCGCGCAGACTTTGCTCGATCAGGGGACTCAGGCACAGTGTGCGCCCAGCCACAACGAGCGGCAAAGGACCAAAACGATGCAGCAGATGCCCCGCCAGTTGCGCCAGCTCCGCCCCCGCGCGCAGCAGTATCTGCCGGGCCGCGTTGTCATCTGCTGCCGATTGCGCTACCTGCAAGGCCAACTGCCCAATTTCGCCGCGCTGTCGGGTGTACATGAAATGACGTGAAAACGCCCAATCGTCACCACCCACGGCAGCAAAAATGCGCCGGGCCATTGCGGAATTGCGCCATGCACCGGGTTGACGGTCTTCACTGCGCCACACCTGTGCCAGGGCCTCCCGGGCTATCCAGTAACCACCTCCTTCGTCGCCCAAAATGCCGCCACGACCGCCGATACGGTGGATTTGCCCAACCGCATCCACGTAACACGCAATGGATCCTGTACCTGCATAGACCAGGTAACCCCGACCGGGTTCGCAGGCCGCCCGGTAGGCAATGTCTATGTCGCTAGTCAGGAGTACACAACCGGGCACCAGCGGCAGCACATCGGCCAACATTTTTTGCATCGCCATTTCACTGTCGTTAGATCCCAATCCGGTAAAGCCCGCGCACAGCGACAAGGGTTCTGATCCGGTATGCATCGTGACCGCAGAGGCAAGGTTTTGCAGGACCGTGCAAAGGTGCGTTAAGCCAGTTGGTGTTTGCAATTGCAGCCCGCTCATACCCTGCACCGCCCCCTCAACGACCAGGACACCTGCGGCGTCAGCGAGCGCCCACCGCGTGCGGGTTCCTCCCGCATCGATGCCCAGGCCCCACGTGGGCTTCAGGCGATCATTGCCAATGTGCGCGTCGCTCATATGACCACTGGCTCAACGGAATAACCGAGGCGAGGCGTTTCATTGCCAACGCGGTCCAGGGCAGACACCACGCACGCGTTGAGCCAGTCGCCAGTAGCACTACGCGCAACAAGGTCCAGTCTTTTTGAGCCACTTGTGACGAGTTCCCATTGAGCACCATATCGCAACCAAACCACCCACCGCATTGGCACAACAGCAGCGTTTTCAACCTGAAAATCAAGCCAATAGTAACCTTGGGGGCCCGCTGTCAGCCGCGCCTCAAACGGCGCAACCGGATCGGCCCGCAACCATCGCGTTGCGGGAATTACGGCGTGACCGATATAGGTCTCCAATCCGAGAATTTGACCCAGATTCTGGCGACCATCCATCAGCGCCACCATGCTGAAGTGCACATGCCCACTATCGGGCGCCCGCTTGCGCACCGCCGAGATCTGGTTCACGATCTCTCGGGGTTGCCATCCGGATTGTGTAGACACTTCTTGCGCTGATACCCGACTGGTGTACAGCCCTGCCCAAACATGCCGGGCATGCGTATTTCTTGCATGCCAGTAGTTCAACAAAGGTTCAAAGGGCTGACCCTTGGAGTCAATTGGCCAGTACAACTGCGGCACAAGGTAGTCCAGCCAACCCTCGGACAGCCACCGTTCCACGTTGGCATACAGCTTGTGATATTGACTGAATCCGGTAACGCCAGGCGGACGCAGTTCGGGGCGACCCAAGCCAAAAGGACTGATGCCAAACCGGACCCACGGTTTGGTCTGCCGTATGCCGCGGTAAATGCGTTCGATCAGTGCATCGACATGACTGCGTCGCCAGTCGCCGCGGGTCAGCGTTCCGCCCGTCTCAAGATACCTTTGCCAGGCTGGCTGATCCGGGAAATCGACCTCGACCTTGGGGTTATCAACCTCGGTGATGGGATAAGGGTAAAAGTAATCATCAATGTGAATTCCATCGACGTCATAACGACGCAGCACATCCATGAAAACCGCCAGACTGTGCTGTGCAGCGGCAGGCTCACCCGGATCAATCCAAAGTTGATCACCATAACTCTTCACCCACTCCGGATGGGTCTTGCCAACATGACTGGCGGCCAGCGAGGAGGCTGCCCGGCTTTGACGCGCACGAAATGGATTGAACCAGGCGTGCAGCTCAAGCCCGCGTGCATGTGCCTCTTCAATCCACAGCGCCAGTGGGTCATAAAAAGGTGATGGAGCCTGACCTTGCGTGCCAGTTAGATACTCGCTCCAGGGCTCCAAGTCGGATGAATACAGCGCGTCGGCACTGGTGCGGACCTGCAAGATGATGGCGTTGAGCCGCAAGGCCACGGCACGGTCCAGCATGGCGCGCATTTCGGCTTGCTGCTGCTCGGTGCTGAGGCCTTTGCGACTAGGCCAGTCAATGTTGGCCACAGAGGCAATCCATGCCGCCCGAAATTCGCGCGGTGCAACAGGTGCCAAATTTGCAACCTCAGGTGCGGGGAGGAAAACCACCCCCTTGCCAGTGCGCATGACACTGCATCCGTCGAGGGCAACCATGCCACCAGTGGCAGCAAGCGCCGATGCAACGAGAACCGTACGACGATTCAATTCAGCCATGAGCCCCCTCAACCTTCAAAAACCGGCAGTTGCTCCCCATCGTAAAACCGCGACCTGCATCCCATCGCAATAATCGCAGGATCATGGTGCTGCCTTCCTGCCGAAATCATCGGGAATCTTGATCAGGGCCGTCATCACAAACGACGGAATAGTTGCCAACATGACCCATCCAAAAAACGGCAAATACCCAATCTGCTGCTGCAGCCACCCGCTCCACATGCCGGGCAGCATCATGCCCATCGCCATAAAGCCCGTGCAAATTGCATAGTGCGCGGTCTTGTGGGGTCCATCAGCCACCAATATCATGTACATCAAATAGGCAGTGAAACCCAGCCCATAACCGAACTGCTCGACAGCCAGCGCCATGCTGACCAGCACCAGGTTCTGCGACTGCACCGCTGCCAGTACAACAAAAACGGCGTTTGGCACATGCATCAGCAGAACCAGTGTCCACAGAACCCGTTTGAGACCCCATCGGGAAATAATCCATCCCCCCAGTAAACCACCCAGGGTCAACGCAGTCAGACCCACTGTACCGTAGGCAATGCCCACCTCCTTGTTGCTAAGGCCCAACCCTCCTAACTGAGGATCATCAAGCAGAAACGGTGTCGCAAGCTTGAGCAACTGCGCCTCCGGAAAACGATACAGCAGCAAGAACCCCAACACCACCAAAATGCCAGGTTTCTTGAAAAATGCAGCAAACACCTGGATGAATTCAGTCATCAATTGGACGGTTTGAATGCGCCCTCCACCCCTGGTGTCCGATGCCGGTCGCGGCAAGACAAACCAATGCACACTACCGAGCACTACGAAGAGAACGGCAAGCACCAAAAACACCATGGACCAAGCCGTCTGCATGCTGCCCGTGCGCTCCTGCAATTCGCCCGCCAGATACACCAAACCGCCCTGACCGCCAATATTGGCCAACCGGTAGAAGGTAGAACGAACCCCCACAAAGGCTGCCTGACTGTGCTGCGGCAGCGCAAGCATATAAAAGCCGTCTGCGGCAATGTCGTGCGATGCTGAGGCAAATGCCATGAGCCAGAAAACGGCCAGCGTCATTTTGAAAAAACCGGGTCCCGGGACCGTCAGTGCAACACAGGCCAACGATGCGCCAACCGCAAATTGAAGCGCCACAATCCATAAGCGCTTGGTACCGAACAACTCAATGAGAGGAGACCACACGGGTTTTATCACCCATGGCAGATACAGCCAACTGGTGTAGAGCGCAAGGTCCGTATTGGAGACGCCCAAATTCTTGTACATCACGACCGACAGGGTCATTACAACCACGTACGGTATCCCCTGGCCAAAATACAGCGAGGGAATCCACAACCATGGACTCGGCGAACCCGCAGGACGCCTGTTCATGCAGCCGTCAAGGCACGTCGCACGCTGTCACCGGCGGCATCCAGGCGGCTGCGCGCAGTTGCCACATCACAATTCAGGCGAATCGCGACCACCGCAACTTTGACATGGTGATCACAGTCCCGCAATGTTTGGTGTGCCGTGGCTTCGTCACAACCAGTCGCTCGCATGGTCAGCGCCACCGACCGACGTACCAATTTGGCATTGGTTGCCTTCAGGTCCACCATCAAGTTGCCATAGACCTTGTTGAGCCGAACCATAAGCGCACTGGAAAACGTGTTGAGTGCGATTTTTTGGGCTGTGCCGGCCTTCAGGCGTGTGCTGCCCGATATGACTTCACTGCCCGTGTTCAGGGTAATACCAATTTCAGCTTGCCGGGTCAGCGGTGCGTCCAGGTTATTTGCCATGCCAATAGTCAAAGCACCCGCTGTCCGCGCAGCATCAAGTGCTCCAAGAACATAAGGCGTCGCGCCCGACGCGGCAATCAGCAGAACGACGTCGCGCCTGTCCACCTCTAACGCCAACAAATCCAGTTTGCCATGAGTCTGGTCATCTTCAGCCCCTTCCACAGCAACAAACATGGCACCTGCCCCCCCTGCAATCAGTCCCACCGCCCGCTCGCGCGGCCAGGAAAAAGTAGGGTAAAGCTCCACGCTATCGAGTACCCCGAGCCGACCTGAAGTTCCAGCGCCGGCATAGATCAGGCGGCCCCCGTCACGCATTCGGGGCACTGCTGCATCCACTGCGCGGGCCAGTGCTGAAGCCGCCGCACGCACAGCCTGTATTGCCTCGCCCTGATCCTCAACCAACGCCTGCACCAGCGCCTGAGTTGCGTAGGTATCGAGTTCCGTGTGCAAGACGCTGGGTGCCTCGGTTTTAAGCATGGTGTAAAAGTGAGAGTTGCGCGCAAACCATTGTCACATCGGCGCCGCTGCGCCTGTGATGTCGCGGGCACTGCGTTGCGCAAAATAAAACCACTCGTTTCCGGGACTTGCATCGGCATCAGGGAAGACGACAAAACCATCCTCAGGTGCGCACAGCAACGCGCCGTCATTGCGCACTGCCATCGGTTCACCGGCCTTGACCTGGTCATAACTCGACCAGGGTTTGACAAACCGATCACCCGCGTGAAACCGGTCATAAACCTGTGCCAGCCGCAAAAATTCAATTTCCCGGTGCACCGGTGGCGCGGGCGCGTCAATCAAGCCCAGATGCGCCAGTGCATTGCGAATGGCACGGTAGGCAACTTCTGCAGCGACCGGATCGGTGTTTTGACCACACTCCAGCGTGATTGCATAACCACCCTGCGTCCGCATGTATTCGGTTGTTCCCACGCCGTAGCAGGGATCAGTGCTGAGCAAAGCAGCTCGCTCGGTCGGCGGTGTGCGCGCCATCCGTGCCGTAACGCCAGCTGCATAGGTAGCGAGCCAGCCTTCAACAATGCGCCGTGGCCCTAGTCGCAGCGCAAGGGATTCCTCCAGCGCAGCGTGCCCAAACGGCTCCAGGATGCCATTGTTATTGGGCGGACCCAACATGGCAAAGGGCTCACTGCCCGCCTTGAAAGAGTGCAAATCCAACAGCACATCATGGCGCGCCAGCAAAGGGCACAGCGTATTGGCAATGCGATCCTCGTTGTCCTGCGGTAGCGTGCAGGGCCGCAGATTGCGATTGAGGTTGCGATCTCCATTGCGCTGGCGGCGCTGATAGGCCAGGGCGTTGGCAACTGGCACCAAGGTCAACAGGCCGCGGGTCAATTGAAGCGCCCCACTGTCGAGCTCAGCCAGCACCCGTTCAATACCTTGTGTGCCGCAGGTCTCTATTCCATGCACGGCGCCCAGCACAATCAATCGCGGCCCAGATTCCAGCGCGGCAAACTGGTGAATCCTGATTTGCGCGGCAGAATAAGTCATGGGTATGGCAATGGGCGTAGTCAACAGATTTTCATTGTAGTCAGGCACTTTTTTACAGGTAATCGAAGGTGATTTGCTAGGCATAGTCAAAAGTTATATGCTGAGCCGCCTTTGCCATTGGCGGCGTTGGTACTGGCGTAGTAAGCTGGGCCACGCCCAATTGCCTGTTAATGTCAAATTGCCTGTCAAAACCTGCCCACGCGACCACACGCCTTCCAGTACCATGCCAATGATCACCGGCCCGATTTCAAACTGTGCACAGCGTTTTGCCTTGTCGGTTGGTATTGCTACGGCGCTGGTCCTCAGTGGCTGTGCTAGCGGGGTACGGATCGACACCAGCTACACATCGGAGAATCAGGACAGTCGCGCACTGTTTCTGGTATTGCACTACACCGTGGGCAATTTCCAGAGCGCTCTGGGCATGCTGACCAAACCGTCCAACAGGGCTGTGTCAAGCCACTATCTGGTACGTGATGACCCCGTCATCACCTACCGGCTGGTGGATGAAAACAACCGCGCCTGGCATGCTGGGCCCAGTTTCTGGAAAGGGCACACGCACCTCAATGCGAGTTCGATCGGCATCGAGATTGTCAATCCCGGTGCCGTCAAGGATGCTGAAGGCAAGCTGCGGTTCAGTGCCTTTTCGGAAGCGCAAATTGATGCAGTGGTAGCGCTGTGCCAGGACATTGTGAAGCGACACAAAATCAAGCCCGAGAACATCGTTGGTCATGCAGACATCGCACCCGGACGCAAGCAAGACCCGGGGCCGATGTTCCCCTGGAAACGTCTGGCACAGGCTGGCCTCATCGCATGGCCGGACGCACTCAAGGTTGCAGACAAGATACCCGCCTACCAGGCACACCTTCCTGATGCAACCTGGTTTCAGGACAAGCTGACCGACTACGGGTTTAATACCTCCCGCAGCGGCGAGTTTGATGCCATGACGCTGGAGACGATTGGCGCCTTCCAGATGCGATATCGACCCGACCGCTTCGACGGATTGCCGGACGCACAAACGGCTGCGCTGCTCGAGGTAGTGAACAGCCCGGATGGCATGGTTCTGACAAACTCAACCCCTGCAACCCAGCCGTATACCTCCCGCTGGTAACTCCAAGATCGCCCCATGACACTCTCCTATATCTGGTCGGGCTTTTTTCTGGTCGGTTTCGCCGCCGCATTGGCACAGTGGCTGTTTCTGGGGGATGTCGAGGTTTTTAAGCGCATCATCGACGGCACCTTTTCGTCGGCCAAGATGGCCGTGATGGATATTGCCCTGCCACTGGCGGGAGTTATGACCTTGTGGCTGGGTCTACTCAACGTCGGTGAACGTGCCGGAGCAATCGACCTGATTGCACGCTGGATTGGTCCATTTTTTTCCAGAATTTTTCCAGAAATTCCCAAGGGACACCCGGCAACAGGCCACATGGCAATGAATTTCTCGGCCAACTTTTTAGGGCTGGACAATGCAGCCACACCGTTTGGCCTCAAGGCAATGGACAGTCTGCAAAGCCTCAACCCCAACAAAGAAGAAGCCAGCGATGCGCAAATAATGTTCCTCGTCCTGCAAACTTCGGGGCTTACACTCATACCGATTTCCATCATCGCGCAGCGTGCGGTACTCGGCGCCCGCGATCCATCGGATGTATTTCTACCGATTTTGATCGCCACCTACGTAGCCACACTGGTTGCGCTAGTGAGTGTCGCCATTAAACAGCGTATCAACCTGATCGATCGGGTGGTGTTGGGCTGGATTGGCGGCATTACCGCAGCGGTTGGCGCAATGGTGTGGTACTTCGTCAATTACCTGACCCGCACCGAAATCGAGTTGTTTTCCAAAGTCGCCAGCAACCTGGTGTTGGCGGCCATCATTGGGGCATTCCTGATCGGTGCGCTGTACCGAAGAGTCAATGTTTTTGATGCCTTCATTGAAGGTGCCAAGGGTGGCATACAAACCTCGTTGACCATCATGCCCTACCTGGTTGGCATGTTGGTGGCCATCAGCGTATTGCGCAATTCCGGGGTCTTGTCGTTTATCGTGAGTGGCTTTACCTGGACATTTACCCAACTGGGATGGAATACCGACTTCACGCCCGCCCTTCCGACAGCCCTCATGAAGCCGATCAGCGGAAGTGGTGCGCGCGCCATGATGATTGATGCGATGCAGACCTTCGGTGTAGACTCTTTCGTTGGACGTTTGGCCAGTGTGCTGCAGGGCGCCACCGACACGACGTTCTACATTATTGCGTTGTATTTCGGGTCGGTGGGCATCAAGCGTGCGCGCTACGCCATTGGCTATGGACTGCTGGCTGACCTTGCCGGGGTCGTTGCATCGGTTTGGGTTGCCTATTTATTTTTCCACTGATGGATTTGCATGCGACTGCGACATATTGAAGTTTTTCACGCAGTCATGCAAGCAGGCACTATCAGTGGTGCAGCACAAATACTGCACATTTCCCAGCCAGCCGCAACCAAGGCATTGCAACATTGCGAGTTGCGCCTGGGATTGCCACTTTTTGACCGCGTGCGGGGCAAGCTCTACGCGACACCTGAGGCGCAGCGACTCTTTGTCGAAGTGGAGAAGGTCAACCGCGATCTTATCGGTGTCCGTCGGCTGGCGGCCAATTTGCGCACCGGAGAGGCCGAACAAGTGCGACTGATGAGCGTACCCACGCTGGGCGCCTCTGTGGTCCCTTTTGCAGTGATGCTGTGGTCGAAAGCCTTTCCTGCAGCGCGCTGCACGCTGTCAACCAACCACACCCGGGAAATCGTTACTACGTTGCTGCTGGGAGAGGCCGACCTCGCGCTCTCACTACAAGATCCGCACCACCCCGGCATCAAGGCCGACAGGCTCGCCGGTGGTCCCCTGGTGGCCCTGTGCCCGCTCAACAGCCCCGAAGGCGCCCTATCAGGGCCCCTTGAAGTGACAGACATACGCACGGAGTTGATCGCTCTGGCGGAAAGTGACCCGATCGGCGCCCTGGTTGCCAACACGTTTGAGGCCGCTAACTTGCGCCCCCACAGCCGGATCACAGTGCAGACCTACCAATTGGCTCGTGCGCTGGTGGAGGCCGGTGCCGGGATGGCAGTTGTCGACCCGTTCACCGCAACATCTGTCGACCTGAAGCGGGTGCGGGTTCGACCACTGGCACCACAAGTCATGGCAACGCTGTATGTTTTAACCGCTGCCAACGCACCGTTAACACAGTCTGCACGACGTTTGGTTAAATTTCTGGATGAAACAGCGCATGAACGACTTTAATGCATCACGCAGTGACCGCCGGGTCGCACCCGCATGCGTCATTGCCTGCGAGAGTATTGCAACGCACCCCGACTTCCGTGCGCTGTCGGATATTTCCGCACTCGATGTGGACTTGCGTTATGCCAGCGTGAACAACTTTCTGGCCCACAACTTTTACGGCTTGCTCGACTGTGCCTACGTACACAAAACTGCGGGCACCGCACTGGAGCGCGCAGTATCCTGGCTGCAGGAACACACACCGGACCAACGCCTACGGGTGCTTGACGCCCTGCGCCCACAGCGCGTTCAGGAGCAACTCTTTTTAGCCCTCGATGGCACGCCCATGGCAGGCTACCTGGCCCATCCCGATCACGGCTCCATCCACTCCTTTGGCATGGCAGTCGATGTAACCCTGATCGACGCTGCGGGCTGCGAACTCGACATGGGCAGTGCCTTCGACGAAATGGGTTTTCGCTCCCATACCGACGACGAATCCACGCTCGTCGCGCAGGGCGTTCTGACGCGGCAGCATGTGCGCAACCGGAAATGTCTGCGC
This sequence comes from uncultured beta proteobacterium, assembly GCA_903870065.1. Lineage (GTDB taxonomy): Bacteria > Pseudomonadota > Gammaproteobacteria > Burkholderiales > Burkholderiaceae_C > Allorhodoferax. The sequence continues at coordinate 17,013 of CAIQBN010000234.1, forward strand.
GACGCCATGGAACACGGCGGCTTTCAATGCCTGCGCACCGAATGGTGGCATTTCGACCTGGGCGACCGCGATGCGGTCCGTCGCGACCTGCCACGCGTCGCCTGACCAGACCAGACCAAATCATGCGCCTGCAACGTCGTCAATTTACGCAATCTCTTGCACTCGGATCAGCCACTGCGACGCTGACCGCATTGCCGTCCATCGCTCGCGCGGCAACGGGTACGGCCGGAACCGATGCATGGCCCCGGCTTGTCCCGCCACGCTTGCGCGCTGGCGATACGCTGGGACTGATCAGCCCTGCCAACGCCACCTACGAGCGTGAGCCCATGCAACTGGCGACCGAATCGCTCCAGGCACTGGGTTTCAAAGTCAAGTTGGGTGACCACGTGCGCGGCCGCTACGGCCAATTTGGTGGCTCTGACGCGCAACGTGCCAGCGACATCAACAACCTGTTTGCCGATGACTCGGTGGCAGGCATCATGGCGGTGACCGGAGGATCCGGATGCAACCGCATTGTGGACCGTCTGGACTACGACCTGATCAGGCGCAAGCCCAAGTTTTTTGGTGGATTTTCGGATCTGACGGCACTGATCAATGCCATCAACCGACAGACTGGTCTGATCACCTTCCACTGTCCGGTGGCGGTCTCCGAGTGGAACACTTTCAGTGTGCAGCACTTCAAGGCCATGGTGATGGCTGCACAAACCCCGGTGCTGCGCAATCCCTTGAGTGAGCGCGGAGACAACCTGGTTCAAACCCAGGATCGAATTAGCAC
>CAIQBN010000235.1 GCA_903870065.1 uncultured beta proteobacterium
ACCCTAGTCTTGAGTGAGCGTCTGGGCAATACATTCAAATTCACGGACAGCCCCTAAATAGCACTAGGGAAACACGTTTGAAGTCACTCTACCACCGCTTACGCCTCGCCTGACACGCACATGATGAACTTTCTTTGCTGCAATTGATTTGACCAGTGACACAGTATGCAATCACCCGTGCCAACTCTGGCTATTCCGTGGCCAAAATATTCAAGCAATTGGCTATCGGACGCGGTTGCAGTTCTCTTATTCCGGTGTAGCAGTTGAAAAGCCGCTGTTGGCAAATGCCAGTGACCGCCAAGGCTGGTAGCGGACGGATGCCGCAAACAACCACCGAACACCCTGCGCAAGAGGGCTCACTTGTGAATTTGCACATAGCGCCCACCCCGGATCTCGGTAAAGAACACCTTGCGCGTGGTGTCTCCGTTGGCATCAAACACGATTTGCTGTTGCAACCCGCTGTAGGGCCCTGATCGCAGCGCGGCAGCTTTCATCGACTCCCCTTTGCTGCGACTTTTCAGGGCAGTCAATACGACCGATGCGGCATCGTAAGCGGACACCGAGCTGTACCCCGGGTTGCGCTGAAAACGCTTGAAATAGGCCTCGCTGAAATCCTTAAATCGTGGAGACTGGTCGTCGTGGTCATAGTTCTGCACGATCAACAGCCCCTCCACGACACTGCCACCCAACTCAACCAATTGCTCAGTGGATGCCCACTCGGAAGCACCGATGGGCAGTTTGGGAGCCAATTTGCGGGCTTGCTGGGCCAACCGGGCAACATCAAGCGCACCTGCAATGAAGAACAAGCTATCAGGATTGCCCTTCACCATCGTCTGAACCACCTTGTCAAACGGGGTGTCGGAACCCGATTCGTATGGCACCTGCGCAGCCAGTGTGGCGCCTGCCGCGGTGATGGCAGCGCGAAATTCCTTTAACCAGGATTCGGTGAAGTTTTTATTGCGTAAGTCATATGCTACGGCAATGTGACGCTGGCCGCGGCCCAGCATCACTTTGGCGTAGTCCTGCGCGTTGTCACGGGTGGTGCGATTGATACGGAACAGGTTGTCGTCCTTGCCATAGAAGTCCATGGACGTGATCGTCGGGCTGATCTGAAAAATACCCGCTTGCGCGGTAACCGGGACAATAACCGCCGCCATGGCACTCGTAAACGGTCCGATGACCGCCTCAACCCGCGCATCGACAAGTTCCTTGGCGGCCTTTGCGGCAAGCTGCTTGTCCTGGGCATCGTCTCGTGAGACGAGTTCCACGGCACGCCCATTGAGTCCGCCGTCTCGGTTGAACTGTTCGACGGCCAAAATCACCCCATTTTGGCCAGACTGCCCATTGTCGGAGTTGCGATCAGACAATCCACCGATGAAGCCAATTTGAATTGGCTCCGGCTTTGAACAGGCAATCATCGCAACCGATAGCAGGACCGTCACCAAGATTTTTAACGTCATCTTTTCTCTCCCAAGCAATGAACGGATGTTGCGCAGCATCCTGAACCAAACGTTTTTACCGTATTGTGCTGTGTCTATATCCGGAATTTAAGCCACCTCGCGTTCGCGCGAAGATAATTCGGCTGTAACCAATGGCACGCTCCGGCTTGACCCTGAAATGACCTCCAAAGCTGACGCCGAAATCTCCAACCCGAACATGCTGCAATCGGTCACCCGTTGGCGGCTTGCGTGGGAAAGCTCTCTGCGCTTCAGACTATTGGCGTTGGGCCTGATGCCACTGCTCATAGCCTTTCCGTTCGTCATAGCCGTGCTATGGGTCGTGGGGGGCGACAGAGCCAACAGCTTGCTGACTTCGAACCTGCGCAGCAATTTGGCAGGCGCGCGCAATTATTTGGATCAGACCAAGACCGAAGCAGGTGTGCGGGTTGGGCAACTGGTCAAATCAGACCGCTTGATCCAGTTGCTGCAGGATCGCAATGCCAAGGCAGAGCTCAACCGGGTCTTGTCCACCACTGCAAAAGGCAGTGGCTTGGACTTCTTGATTGTTGCCACTCCACAAGGCGACGTCATCGGTTCAAGCTCTGGTGCATTGGGACTGGGCCGTCTGCCCGCCTCCCACGTGATCCGCCAGGCGCGAATCGGACTGACCAATGCTGCCTATGAGCGCTTTGATGCCGCCGAGTTGCGAACTTTCTCACCGGAGTTCCCCAGACAAGCCTATGTCGACCTGCCGCCTCCTTGGAAAGACGGTGAACCGGCAGGTGAGCCGCATGGCGTGCTCATCAATGCTGCGGCGCATTTTCCGCTGGATGTCAATGCCACTGACGCAATCCTGGTCGGCGGCATTTTGCTCAACCGGAATTACTCTCTGGTGGAGCATATGCGCGAGATTATCTTTCCGGTAGGCATGTTGCCCGGTGAGGCCGAGGGCATGGCGTCCATTTATACCGACAAACTCAATGTGGCCATCAGTCGCCAGCGCAACCAAGGACAGCGCACCATTGGTCACCGCGCCAGAAGTGATGTGGTTAAGGCGGTCATCGGTCAGGGTGAGACCTGGCTGGGCAGTATCGACTTTGGTGGCCTGTCCTATATGACCGGTTATGACCCGATCCAGGATGGCGAAGGACGCAACATCGGAATGATCGGGGTCGGGTTCCCGGATACTGCTTACCGCCACGGCTTTTTGCTGCTCCTGGGCATGGTTGTCGGCGTGTTGGCCCTCACCATGCTGGGCATATCGTTGCTGTTTCTTTGGGCTGGCAGGGACCTGACACAGGGGTTGGAAAAAATCGGCAACACGATGATCAAGGTCCGCCAGGGGGACCGGCAGGCCCGGGTCGGCACTCCGATCCGAGCCGATGAACTGGGCCACCTAAGCCGTCACTTTGACGCCTTGCTCGATACCATTGCGATCCAGGACGCCCAGCAGTTGGCGGCACAGCAGACCATTCAAGACGAAGCCTCCCGACGGCGCGCCCTGTTCGAGCATGAACGCGACGGAGTCATCATTCTCAATCAGGATGGAACGGTCTTCGAGGCCAATCCCAAGGCCGCCTCGATGTTGGGCTACACCAACGAACAACTCAGACGACTCTCGATCAGCGCCTGGGAAACCCGATATGGTGAGTCCGATGTTGCCGACCTTTTGCTGCGACAGGAAGGCGACGGCCATTTCTTTGAATCCGTACATCGCCGCCAGAACGGCAGCACCTTCCCGGCCGAAGTGTCGGTCAGTCCAGCCAAATGGGCTGAACGCAGCTATCTGCTCATCTTGCTGCGGGACATTACAGAACGCAAGGCAGCCGAGTCGGAGTTGGAGCAATACCGAATCGGCCTGGAAAAGCTGGTGGATCAACGAACCATGGAACTCAACGATCGATCCGAGCAACTCAACACCATTTTCGCGTTGAGCCCGGACGGTTTTGTCTCCTTCGACAACCAGCACCGTGTCAGCTTTGCCAACCTGGCATTTCTGCGTATGACCGGACTGACCGCACCCGAGATTCACGGACTCCATGAGACCGCTTTTTCGCAATTGTTGGCCCGTTTGTGTTTGTCCAATGCCCGGTTTGCTAGCGTAGCGGCCTTGCGCACCGCACGGCAAAAAGCCAGTGACAGCAGCGATGCGGGCGCGAGCCGGCGTCAGTTGGTCGAACTTGCAGGGCCTGGCGGGCGGGTCCTGGAGGTGGGCATCCGCATGGCCGACGGGTCGAGCATCTCGCAGGTTTTGTACTTCCGGGATGTTACCTATGAGATGGAAGTGGACCGCATGAAGAGCGAGTTCCTGTCAACTGCCGCACATGAGTTGCGCACCCCCATGGCCAGCATATATGGCTACTCCGAAGTTCTGCTGATGCAAGACTTTGACAAGGAAACACAAATTGATTTCCTAAAAACCATTTACCGGCAGTCTGAGCTAATGGCCTCGATCATCAACGAATTGCTCGATTTGGCCCGCATTGAGGCGCGCCGCGGCAAAGACTTTGTACTTGAACGAATCGATGCGCAGTCCATCGTCACCGATGCGGTGGCCAACTACAAACCGCCAACCGGACGTGAAGGTCCCGTGGTTCTGTCCAATGGGGAATCCCTGGGCGTTCAGGTTGACCGCAACAAGATGCAACAGGCTCTGCTCAACGTGTTGTCCAACGCTTACAAGTACTCGCCGCAGGGCGGTGAAGTTCGCGTTGCTTGCCGCGCCGATGCGACCGATGAAAGTGGCAGCAACGTCAGGGTCTGTATTGAAATCAGCGATCAGGGTATCGGCATGACTGCAGAACAACTCGCACGGGTGTTCGAGCGCTTTTACCGCGCCGATAGCTCAGGGAAAATTCCGGGCACGGGGCTGGGCATGAGCATCGTCAAGGAGATTGTTGAACTGCATGGCGGCGAAGTGTGCCTGCTCAGCCATCCCGGTGCAGGCACTTCTGTAAAACTCTTGCTACCCTTGGCCTGAACCGTCAATAGGCCGGGTCACGAACTTCCAGCCGAATGGCGTCAATTGCTGCCAGCACATCTGGCGCAAGTTGGGTGCCAAAGGCAGCGATGTCTTCATCGAGTTGTGCGACCGAGGTCACCCCAATGATGGTGCTGGTCACCTGCCATTTGGTGTAACAAAAAGCCAGCGCCATTTGCGTGGGCGTCAGGCCATTGGCCCGGGCCAGTGCGTTGTAGCGCTTGGCAGCCTGCACGGACTCCATTCGGCCCCAGCGCTGCTTGCGAATTGATTCAAACTTGGCGATCCGCGCCTGCGCGGGTGCGTTTGTGCCGACCACTCCGAATTCGTCGTACTTGCCGCTGAGCAAACCAAACGCCAACGGCGAATAGGCCAACAAGGAGACACCCAGGCGGTGCATGGTCTCATCCAGGGCGTTTTCCAGACCGCGACTAATCAGGTTGTAGACGTTCTGCACGGTGGCCACCCTGGGGAAGCCATGTTGCTGCGCCAAGTGCACAAACTCGTGCACGCCATAAGGCGTCTCGTTGGATAAACCCACAGCCCTCACCTTGCCGGCCTTGACCAATTGTCCCAGCGCTTCAAGCTGCGCATGCATATTGGTCACCGCCAGGTCATTGTCCGGCTTGTAATACAGACCGCCGAACATGGGGACAGATCGATTGGGCCAGTGGATCTGGTACAGGTCAATCACATCGGTCTTCAAACGCTTCAAACTGCCGTCGCAAGCGGCCACGATGTCAGCGCCAGACAGATCACCTTTGCCACCGCGAATCCACGGCATGCTGCGCGACGGTCCAGCGACCTTGGTGGCAATGGTCAATTTTTGGCGCAAGCCAGGGCGCGCCGCCAACCAGTTGCCGATGATGACTTCCGTCAGATTGAACGTTTCAGCCCGTGCGGGCACGGCGTACATCTCGGCGGTATCCAGAAAATTGATGCCCCGCTCGACGGCTCGGTCCATGATGACATGGGCGGCGGGCTCGTCCACCTGTTCACCAAAGGTCATGGTGCCTAGACAAATGGGAGTGACCTGCAGATCGCTTTGGCCGAGTGGAACGGTTTTCATCATGGTTTTGAATGGGTCTTGAGTGGGAAGTGGGACTGACTCGATAAGCACAGTACATTCGGGACTGGCCGGCTTGGTCCCCAGTTTAACCATGGTGTGGAAATGGATCCGACCTGCTGAAGGCACTGTTCGCCTTCATTGACTCACTCTGCGGTGACGGGCTGTAGCCCGCTACTTTGCACTTGAAACCACCCAACTAGCGAATTACTCATTCCAAGAGTGACGGTGACAGACTGATGCTTTAGATATGACAATATTTGTCAAAATTTGATACAATTTAGTCGCATGCATCAATCATTCGTCCCAACCAACACAAGCTTCCCGGTGGGCGAGGCCGATGCTTTCTTGGAATGAACATGTCAAGAATAGCAATTCTGATTTTTTCTATGCTGTGCGGATTCTGGATGCCACAGGATTGCGCTGCCGAGAACACGCCACCCAAAGTCATTGCGTTCGCGCAGGATACTTTGCGCAATGACTTCCGACTGGCCCAAGTGCATGAGGTACGCGATGCCGTGAAGAAGGAACAGGGGCTCCGCTTTGTCTATTCAGATGCGCAGGGGCAAACTTCCCTGCTGATACGGCAGATTGAGCAATTCATTGCGCAAAAGGTTGACATTCTGGTGATTGGAACGAACGACGAACAAGCCGTGGTGCCGGTCATCAGCAAGGCATACCAGGCGGGCATTCCAGTCATTGTTCTGGACCGTGGGATACGGGGGCAAGACTACAGTACGTTCATCAATTCCGACAACGTCAAAATTGGTCAGTTAGCAGCTGAATTCATTGCAAATCAACTCAAAGGGCGAGGCCAGGTGCTACTATTTGAGGGACTGCAAACTGCCGATGTGACGCATCTGCGCAGCAAAGGATTTTTGAATGTGATGGCGCAATATCCGAACATCAAAGTCATCAAACGCACCGCGAACTACCTGCGCAAAGATGCACTGATCGAAATGGACAAATTGCTGACTCAGGGCGTTCGCGTGGATGCCATTTTTTCTGAGAGTGACAGCATGCTGAGCGGCATACGGCTAGCCCTGGAAAAACACAAAATTGACCCACGCGCACTGATCACCGTGGGCTGCGACTACACAAGTGAAGCGCGCGACGCCATTCGTGACCGCACGCAAACAGGCTCAGTCTTGTTTCCTTTGGGCGGCGCCAAGGCCGTAGAACTTGCCAAACTGCTGTTGTCCAAAGTGCCGGTGCCCCGCCATGTGGAGATTGCGGTCCAACTGGTCACGCGAGACAACGTCAACCAGGTCGAACCCATCTTTTAGTTCAAGACAATCGCCTCGCCAGATTGAATAATTTTTAGGTAGCACGACGAAATGAGCCATAGCGCATGAATTGGGGTCTGCGGCGTCTGAAACTGGGCAGCAAGCTGTCTGCGCTCGCTGCGCTGGCGGTGATGCTCGCTGTGCTGGCGCTCGGTTTAAATTTTGAGAGCATGTTACGCCAGAGCTTTCTGGACAACACGCTTGGCCAAATGCATCATGCATTTCAGCGCCTCGATATCAATCTTGAAAAAATCAGCTCCAGTCTAAAAGAAGGCGCGCGCCTTGCTGGCAACGAGGAGTCTTTGATTGCATCCATTGAGCTGATCAATCAGTACCAGAACAAAACTCGGTACAACACCATTTTGATTGACGAGGAAAAGAAATCACTGGCAAAAATGGCGCTGGACCGGGTCAAGTTTTCACAGAGCCACGATGTGGCAATTTATGACCAACACAATGAATTGTTGGCATTTGCCAGCCGCCAAGTGGATGGCTACCAATTAGGCTACAGAAGTTTTGCCGCAGGCCATGCGCAAACTCTGGTTCGTCCAGAGTTGGAGACGGAATTCGTGCCGGTAACGAACAAATTCGGCCATCTTCTGGCAGCAAATCACATTGCCCTCACCGACGCAGAAAGAAGCTCGCAGGAGCAATTGGTCAGCTACCAGCGAATGAATAACGATCTAGTGGTCAAGAGCCATAAAAATGTGTTTGATTCGTCCGCCCAACGATACATTGGGCACGTCGAGTTTGCCTTTGTGATCGACAGCGAATATTTTTCGAGTTTCTCAAAAGATATCGGCTTCAAGATGACTCAAGCGTTTGCCAGGCCTCTGGCAGCGCAAACGACCGAACTCAACCGGCTTACCAACGTGACTGCACTGACGGTTATGGAGTCAGACCAAGAGTATCTTGCGGTCGTTCACAAGGGAACCGTCGACGGTCCTGTTTTTTTCACGGTGTCGCTCGACAAGGACCATGAACACGAACTAATCAACAACCAGCGCCGTCAATTGCTGTTGGTTCTGTTGGCTGTGGGCGGCGGCTTACTGTTGGTCATGCGCCAGATCTTTGGTCGAATTCTCGAATATCCGCTCAAGCAGCTGATGAACCAAATTGACCAGATCAAGCGCGGAAACTATGACGTGGTGCAAGCTCCCAAAACCGGGGATGAGCTTGATGAGGTGGGGCGCAGTATCACTGCTCTCGCTGGTTCCCTGCGGCTGCGGGAGGCAGAACTCCGGGAAAGTGAACAAAAGACCCAGGTGCTGGCCACCAGTTTGCAGGAAGCTCAAACAATTTCTCAGCTGGGCAGCTGGACACTTGACCTATCGCGAAATTATCTGGTGTGGAGCGCGGAAATCTATCGCCTCTTTGAGCTTGAGCTGAAGCAATTTGAGCCTACCTACGAATCGTTCCTGAATGCAGTGCACCCCGATGACCGTTCAATGGTCCACCAGGCATACCAGGACTCGCTGGTGCACCACACAAACTACAAAATTGAACATCGCCTTCTGATGCCGGATGGGCGCATCAAATGGGTCACCGAGCGTTGCCGCACCGACTTTGAACCTGACGGCATAGCAATTCGCTCGATTGGAACCGTACAGGACATCACGGAGCGCAAGCTTGCCGAGTTGGCCCTGACAGAATCACACAGCCTGCTCATGGCAGTGATTGACGCCATCCCGATGCGCGTATTTTGGAAGGACGAAAAACTGAAATACTTAGGCTGCAATACGGCTTTTGCGCTTGATGCTGGCAAAAACACGCCGGACGAATTGATAGGAAAGGATGACTTCCAGATGAGCTGGGCGGCTCAGGCCATTCTCTACCGTGCCGATGACCGAGACTTATTGGCGACCGGGATAGCAAAGTTGGGGTACGAGGAACCTCAAACGACGCCGGATGGCCAAAGCATCTGGCTTAGAACATCCAAAATTCCGTTAAGAAATCAGGGTGGTCATGTTTTTGGTGTGCTCGGCATTTATGAGGATATTACCCAAAGCAAGCAATCTGAAGAGTTGGTGCGCAAGCTCTCGCAAGTGGCAGAACAAAGTCCTGAAAGTGTGCTGATAACCGATCTGAACGCCAATATTGAATATGTCAATGGCGCTTACCTGCGCAATTCGGGCTATAGCCGCGCCGAAGTCATTGGTAAAAATCCACGCGAATTTCAGGCCAACCTGAATCCGAAAAGCACCTATCTCACAATGTGGCAGTCGCTCCAAAATGGCAATACTTGGAGCGGTGAACTCTACAGCCGCCGAAAAGATGGCTCGCAGTACACCGAATGGGCCGTAACGTCGCCGCTGCGCAACGCACAGGGTGTCATCACCCACTACGTGTCGATTCAAGAGGATATAACGGAAAAAAACCGGCTGGCGGAGGAACTCCAGGAATACCGTCAGGGCCTAGAGTTGATGGTCAAACAACGCACGCTTGAGCTCACCTGTGCACGCCAGCAGGCTGATGAGTCCAACCGGGCGAAATCAGAATTTTTAGCCAATATGAGTCATGAAATTCGTACGCCTTTGGGCGCCATTTCAGGCATGGCCAAACTGATCCGCAAGGAGCCATTGACCTTGTCACAGACGGACAAACTGAAAAAACTTGAGTCGGCAGCCCAGCACCTGAGTGCGACGATAAACGACATCCTTGATCTGTCCAAAATTGAGGCAAACAAACTATTGCTGGAAGAACAGCCGCTTTCTATCGCCACCATTTTCGACAACATTAGCAACATGCTGCGGGAATCGGCACAGGAAAAAGGACTATCGCTGCAGGTAGAAGTTGACCCCATGCCAAGCGGACTTGTCGGTGACGCAACGCGCCTGGGGCAGGCATTGCTGAATTACGCCAGTAACGCGGTCAAGTTTACGGACACCGGATCAGTCACCTTGCGTGGAAAAATTCAGGAGGACACTGCTGATTCAACACTCTTGCGGCTTGAAGTGCAGGATACCGGCGTTGGCATTTCGCAAGAGAAGTTGACAAAACTATTCACCGCTTTTGTTCAAGCGGATTCCACAACTGCGCGCAAATATGGGGGCACTGGATTGGGGCTCGTGATTGCAAAACGCTTGGCTGAAGCAATGGGCGGTGAAGTTGGTGCTGCGAGTGCAGTGGGCGAAGGCAGCACTTTCTGGCTAACGGCAAGGCTGAAAAAAGGCGCGCCGATAAACCATGAAGACCTTAACGAGTTCGATATCGATGCCGCCGAACAATTGAGATTAAGTTTCGCTGGACGGCGCGTCTTGCTCGCCGAAGATGATGATTTTCTCCGGGAAATCGGAACAATTTTGTTGCAGGATGTAGGCCTTATCGTAGAAGTCGCAGAAGACGGCCAGGTTGCCTTTGATTTAGCCCGAAAATTTGCCTATGACCTGATTTTGATGGACATGCAAATGCCCAGGATGAATGGACTAGAGGCAACACGGCAGATTCGCAACACGGGTACCGGAAAATCAACACCGATCGTGGCAATGACCGCCAACGCATTCTCGGAGGATCGCACTCGTTGCATTGAAGCGGGAATGAACGATTTCCTCACCAAACCCGTCGATCCAAATGTCTTTTACAAAGTCCTGTTGAGTCAGCTCGAAAAGACTCGATAAACACGGCGCAATGTTTTCATAGCCAACGCGTAACAATGCGCCATTCCCGGCGCAAACGAATTTCGATGGCTTGAGGCAGCGGCGCGCTCAGTTGTACGCACTGACCGGCAATACGATGTTGATGATCAGATAGCCCAGACCAATTGTCAGCAGCGTCACTTTATCGAAGGCACGCGAGAACTCCTTGTCGCCGCGGATGTGCCAGACGTACATCGATACCACTGTTGACAGCAAGCATGTGAAGATGGTGAACAAACCCAAAAAGCTGATGTACTCCACCAGACCGAACTGCCCCGATGACGGAATCATCGAACTGACCAAATAAGAGTTTGCGACAGCGCCAAAATAAGATCCGACCGGCATGGATACCCGCGAACCACCTTCCGATGCGCGCATCAGGAAGCTGGTAAAGGTCAACAACATACCCGCGTACAGTCCGATGAAACTCTTAAAAAACACACCCATGCTGGAGCGTTGCAGCGTGATCCCAAAGTTGAAACCAGTGAATGTTTTGTGAACATCCTTCGCTTCGCGCGGGTCGCCGTAGCCGGTCTTATAGGTGTGGTTTTTGACGACTTTGCTGAAACCGGTCAAGTTGTAACCGGGCACTTTGACGCGTGAGCTGATGTTCGATGCGTCATCGGGCACGTAGCGGATTTTGCTGGCGTCACGCGCGCCGTCTTCCACCTGAAGATTAAGCATGTGGTCATCCAGCGGCACGCGGGTGGTATTGAAGAATTTGGCGACTCTTGCGTTGATGCGGTATCGCTGGTAGTTGTTGCCATCAGAACCAAAATACTCTTCAAGCAACTCCTTTTTCTCTATCTTTGCATCAACCAACTGGAATGTTTTACCGGGGTCCAGTGTTCGGTCACCGCTCCAACGAAACCAAATATAGGCAGTGGTGGTCCAGAACGAGTCCTTGATCGAAAAAACGTCAATGCC
>CAIQBN010000236.1 GCA_903870065.1 uncultured beta proteobacterium
GCGGCCCAGAGTAATGGTGGTCACGCGGTGGGAAACTTCCGTGCACAGAATCCGGCTTATCGGTGGGCTTCACACTTTTTTTGATGTATGGTTAGGGCCTTGATCCCATTGAAGGAGGCACCATGCGACCGATACAGGAATTGTTAAATAAACGCGCTCCAGCGAATTGGAGTTTGAGTCCGCAAGACAGCGTGTTCGATGCACTGCAACAACTAGCCGACCACAATGTGGGCGCGCTGATGGTGCTGGAGAACGGCAGGCTGGTCGGGGTTTTTTCTGAGCGTGATTACACCCGTAAAATTGCACTGGCCGGCAAGTCCTCCAAGGACACCCGGGTGCAAGACATCATGACACCCAATGTGATCACCGTGTCGCCCAAAGTGCGGACCCGTGATTGCCTGGCATTGATGAGTCAAAAGAGCATTCGTCACTTGCCTGTGGTGGATGGTGATGCCGTGCTGGGCATGATCTCCATCCGCGACATCATGAACGACATCATTGCCGACCATGAGCTGACGATCAGCCAGCTTGAGCATTACATCAGCAGCTAAGTGCTGGTCCGGCCGGCTGTTGACTGCCAGGCCGGGAAATTAAAGCCAGTCGATCGCGTGCAGCCTTGCACGCCGGCTGCCCAGGCTGCGCGACCGAGTGGCAGGCAGAGTCTGCACAAAATCGCCGCTGATTTTTTGAACTGGATTGCTGCCATGTCGATCTTCAGGTACTTTGTTGCTGTGCTTGCGTTCGTTGCCGGGCCTGCGTTTGCAGCCGAATTGCTTATTCCAGCGGCGCCGGACTTTGCCACCCAGACGCTGAACAATCCGTGGGATATGGCAGATGACACCGATGTCTATCCTCTGCTATGGACCCACAATTTGGCTGCAGCCACCGCTGCGAATGGAGTGATGACCGGTACGCCGCGTGACACCGATGCGCACTTCTGGGCCCATTTTCCACAAATCGCTCGCACCACAACCACGCTGGACAACCCGTTCATCCCGATCGATGCAACCCGATATACCCGGTTGGCGTTTTACATGTGGTTGCCTGAAACGGTTGCGGTGGGGTCCACAAATGGACGCATCCTGTGGCATCTGGGGGGCGAAAGCGTTGCTCAATTTGACGCCAACTACTCTGAGGCGCCCATATTCCCGGTTTACCCGGGCTGGCACCTGTACACATTCGATTTGAAGGCGGTCAAGCAGACGGATCTATTGGCCGGTCAACGCTGGGCGGGTCCGTGGGCTGGCGCTGTATCGGGTTTGCGCATTGATCCCAGCCTGGGTGCCGCGTTGCCCTTCAAGATTGGTTGGATTCGATTGGTGGACAGCGCGGACAAGACCGCATCGCTTGCAGGGGCACAGTTCAATACGCCGGCCCTAGCGGTGCGAAGCGATGTGTACACGCCCGGCGCCGTGGTGGCAACACTTGCACGCCAGTCTGACGGGAGTTTTGATTTTGCAAATCTGCCGCCGGGCAGCTACCAAGTAGCGCCTTTGAGTGATGAAGACTACACCCTGGCGGTACGCGGCGCGGCGTGGAGCATGGCCAGCATCAGTGACTTTAACTGGGCGTCCCGTCACGACTGGAAGAGTGAGGGAATTTTGGGTGGCAAGTTCCAGGGCGCGACTGCCGGGCCCGACCCCTTTTTGCTGATGGACATTCCACTGGACAAGCCGGTTGACGCCAGCAAATATCGTTATTTGCGCATCAAAATGGAACTCTCGGGTGTTCCTGCGTCTGAGTCCGGACTGTTGGTGTGGTGGGGCAACCGGCCTGTCGACTTCACCGCTGGAAACAGTGGTTTTATTCCGGTGCAGGCTGGTGAAAAGGAGTACCTGATTGATCTGGGCAGCAAGGCTGGTTGGAGTGGACTGATCAAGGCGCTGCGCATTGATCCCTTAAACGGCCCCAACGCAGGCAGCAGTGTTACGGTCAAGATTTCGAGCGTGCGCCTTTCCCGCACGGCAACCAGCGCGCTCGAACCGGTGACCTTTCTGGCTGATACAGTGCGCGTCAATTTGCCGCCCCAGGCCAAGATTCTGGCGCCCTCATTTTCTAGCGGGAACGACTATGCCCGCACGGTGCTGGGTCGGCCGTGGGACATGAAGGATGGCTTTTCGACGCCCGGGTATTCCAACTTGCTCAATGCGGATTTTGTGAAGTCAATTCCCGAATTGGGACTGACGGGCGATTTTTTCCGCGGTGTGTCGCAACCGGTTGCTGTTGGCGCCACCGAAGGTGACCCTAGCGTGTTCTTTCTGTTTCAGGAAAATCGCAAACCGATTGATGCCAACAGTTACCGGCTGTTGCGTGTTCGCATGTACGTTCCGTTCAATGTGGCGGATCAAAATGAGCTGACCGTGGGGGCGGTAGTCCGCATGAACTGGAAAGAGACAGACTTCAATTCGTTTACGACCTATGACATGCCGCTACTGCCGGGTTTGCGTGATATTTGGGTGGATATGTCCCAAGTCCGCGTGGAAGGTAATACGGGCTTGTGGGCGAATACAGTGCGCTATTTGCGGGTTGACCCGTTTGAGTTCAGTCCGTCGCGCCAGTTTTATTTGGGCGGCGCCAGTCTGCACACTTTGCCCACCGTGTCGACGGTGATGCCGCTGGCGCTCTCTATCACGGCCAGACCCGGAGCCAGCATGATCGTGCGGGTTTATGTCGACGACCAGGAGATCGAAAGTTACAAGACGACCAGCTCTGGACTGCAGGGCTTCGACGTCGGGATGTCCAGCGTTGCCGCTGGTCAACACAAGCTGAAAGTGTGTGTGGAAGACGGCTCGAACCAGAACTGCAGTAGTCTGGCGGTGCCCTTCATTCGCACCAGTGATGCTGCGTCCGCCGGCACCAGTGATGCCGACAGCGTTTTCGCCTGGGTGGAAGCTCTTGCGCCGCACATCCTTAAACCCAACGGTGAGTCGTCTCAAATTGTGCAGGGCTTTTACGCCAGATGTTATGCCACCTCCGGCCAGTGTATCGCCGCAAAGGACAACCGCACCTACTACTTTAATGGCAGCTCACTGGCTGATCTGGGAAGTCTGAGTGGTTTTATTGCGCAGGCCAAGTCGGCCGGCTTTTGATTCGGGCGAGGCTCTAAAATTTTTCGTGCGGCGCCAAGTAGCGCCACTGGCCCACTGGCAGGTCGCTCAAGGCCACACGCCCCAGGCGGATACGCCGCATGTCCAAAATCTCCAGCTTGGCGCGTTCGCAAAGGTGTGCAATTAGCCCACGGTGGGAGCCTTTGATGGCAAAGCGCAGGCGGCTGCGTTCGGGCGTGGTGCTGTTGATGCTGACCTTGACCTGGGGCAGGCTTTCATCAGAGTCCAGCGTTCGGTTAAGCAAATGCAGGGCCTGCGGCGATACCGCGCCTTGCACGTCGACGATCACCTCATGCTCCATGGAGCTCAACTCTTCGGTGAGCTTGCGTTGGATGCGCCAGTCTTGCGTGAAAACGACCAGACCGCTGGCCGCATTCTCCAGCGGCACCGAGGCTGTGAGTTGCTTGAAGTGGCGCTGCAGCAGGCGGATGCCAGCGGGATCCTTGGGCATATGGTTGGCCGCTGCCAACAAAGTGCGCGCGTCGTCAAAATGTGCGCGGCGTGCCTGCCGATTGAGTTTGGCCAGCGACTCCTCGGTGCCATCCACCCAATCGGCGGGTTTGTGCAGTAACAGGGTGATTGAAGCCAGGTCGATCAGGCTGGCGTTGGCGTCAATTGTGATCTTTTGATTCTGGATCCGAAACTGTGGCTCTTCAATCACTGTGTCATTCACCTGCACCCAACCCCCTTCAATGTATTGCTCGGCTTCGCTGCGCGAGCACGGCACCATGGCGGCCACCCGCTTGGCCAGGCGGTCGCCAACCGGCGCTGCAGGCACTGGCCGGGGCGCGGGTGCAGGTTTGGCTTGCCGGATTTTTTGGGGAGTCTTGGGAGGTGCATGTGCTGGAGTTGGCGCCTTTGCAGACTGACGTCCTGCTGGCACTGGCGCGGAGATCGCCCTGACAGGTTTCTGCGGTTTTGGCGGTAGCTTGAGTGTGCCGGTTGATTTGGACGCGTTCATGGTGTGGCCGATTTCATGTTCATTGCCTGCAATCGTTCCAGATGCGCCAGCAATGATCGCTTGGCCACAGGCCACACCCGGGGCGCTACGTCGTCATAGGCCAGCGGCAACCATTCATCCACGCTGGCATCGGGGTATTTTGCGACCACGGCGGCAATTTTTGCTTCGCGCTTGAGCCGGTGTGCCTTAAGGTGGGATATCGCACCGGTGGCGTCAACGAGCGAGCCGCCCAGCACATGGCCGTGGGCCGGTAAGATGAAATGCACGTCGTGCAAGTTGCATGCTGCCAGCAGCGTATCGAGCGACTCCAGGTAGTCGGTCATGTGGCCATCCGGTGGGTCAATCACCGTGGTACTGCCATTGAGGATGTGGTCGCCCGAGAACAACAGACCATCTTCCAGCAGAAGCAGGCACACGTGGTTGGCTGCATGGCCTGGGGTGTGAATCGCCAGGAGAGTGTGCTTTGGGGCGAAATTGGTGTCTAGCCCTCGTGGAATAAGCGCAATGCGCTCCTGATTTTGTAGCATTCTGTCCGGCAAAAATGCACTTGCCGCGCGCGCGGTGGCGGCCGATGGCAGGCCCACAATCGGCGGTTTGTGTGCACACAAGGTTTGCAGCGGTTGTGCGCCGGGAGCGTGGTCGGGGTGCGAGTGGGTGCAAATAATCATGGCAATGTTGCCGCCAGTGCCATCAGGGTGCATCGCTGCATGCCACAGACGCGCAATATGGTCCGGGTCGGCCGGTCCCGGGTCGATGGCGATGAAGCCTGTGTTGGCGTCTCCCACCAAATAGCTGTTGGTGCCGGGGCCGGTCATGAAGCCTGGGTTGGGTGCAGTCAGTCGCATCACGTTGCGCAGCAAATGAACCGGCTCGGCACTTTGCCAGTCCAGCGGCGGGTAAGGGGGCCGGCCGTCGGGATTGCGCAGGGCCAGCTCGCCATAGGCCGTGTCATGCTGCAGCATCTGGGTGGCAAGCCCTGCGA
>CAIQBN010000237.1 GCA_903870065.1 uncultured beta proteobacterium
AAAGAACCGCCACGACATCCTGCCTGCACGGGTGTGGCCGGTGTGTGTCTTGTGGCGGGCGACTTCGGCCCGCGTGACCGCACACTTTCAGACTCCAACGCCTAGATTTTCGGGCCCCCATTCGCTACAGTTGGTCACTGTGCCGCTTTCTGGCCTTGGTCTGTCTTGCCCTGCAAGGCAACGGGCTGTGAAGGACGGACTTTCGATGCGTACCCTTCAATGTCCAGAAAACCCGCAGCAGCGATCAAGCGCAATGCCCTGACCCGAGGCATTTTCATGTCGGTCGCGAGCGCGCGCGCGGGCAGCGCAATGGCGCTTGACGCTGCGCTGGGTCGCGTGATTCCGGCCTGGAAAAAACACAGCACGGTCACCGACAGCGAGGCACGCCGGTTTGTCGGGGAGTTGGGCCGGCTCAAAGGAACCTACGTCAAAATCGGCCAGATGCTGGCACTGCTGGGGGAACACTTCCTGCCTGCCGAACTGACCCAGGCGCTGCACGAACTGGACGCCCAGACCCACCCGCTGGACTGGCGTGAAATTGAACCGGTGCTCACCAACAGCCTGGGCGCCTTGTACCCCTTGCTCGATATCGATCGCACCGCGCTGGCGGCTGCGTCGCTGGCCCAGGTGCACCGGGCACGCATCCGCGCCACCGGCGAAGAGATCGTGCTCAAGGTGCTTTACCCTGGCGTGCGCGACACCATCGACGCAGATTTCAATGCCGTGGTGCGTTTGCTGAAGTTGACCCGCTGGCTCAAGGCCGGCCGCGAGCTCGACGATTGGCTGGATGACCTGCGCCAGCAATTGCATCTGGAAGTGGACTACCAACGCGAGGCGCGGATGACCGAGCGCATGGCGGAGTTGATCGCCAACGACGCGCGTTACTGTGTTCCGCGGGTCTACCCGCAGTACAGCAGCCGCACGGTGCTGGCATTGCAATACCTGCCGGGCGACATCGTGACCAGTGCGGCGGTGGGCAGGCTGCCCCAGGCGCGGCGCAACCGCCTGGGTCTGGCCATGCTGGACTTGTTTTTGCACGAAGTGTATGTGTGGAATGTGATGCAGACCGACCCGAATTTTGGCAATTACCGCGTCCGCATTGGAGACAAGACGGACCAGTTGATCTTGCTGGATTTTGGCGCGCTGGCCGAGTGTGAAAGGCCTTTTCTGGATGCCTTGGGCCACACCGTGGCCGCGGGGCAACAAGGTAACCGAGCTGAAATTGTGCGGGGCTTGACCACGCTGGGCTGTTTGACCGCACACAGCAGCGAAGCGGCCCAGGCCATGTTTTGCGACTTTTGCATCCATTTGCTGGAGCCCTTGCGCGACGCGCCGGAACTGCCAGGCGAGATGCTCAATACGCGGGGTGAATACCGCTGGGGGGCCTCAGACCTGATGAAGCGCGCCGGCAAGCAGGCGGCTGCGTCCACCCTGAGCCGGCACTTTTCAACCCCATCGCGCGAATTTGCCTTTGTTGCCCGCAAATTGACCGGCGTTTTCACCTTTATTGCGGTGCTGCAAGCCGAGTTCAACGGCGCGGCACTGCTGCGCCA
>CAIQBN010000238.1 GCA_903870065.1 uncultured beta proteobacterium
CCATCATCCGCAACCCGCAAACAACCACGGCGGAGACCGAAGCTGTCTTTTATTTTCCTGGTTGTGGCTCCGAGCGCCTGTTTAGCCAGGTGGGGCTGGCAACCCAGGCCATGCTGTGGCATGCTGGGGTGCAAACGGTGTTGCCACCAGGCTACTTGTGCTGCGGTTACCCGCAGCGTGGCTCGGGCCAGTTTGACAAGGCAGAGAAAATCATCACCGACAACCGGGTGCTGTTCCACCGCGTGGCCAACACGCTGAACTACCTCGACATCAAGACCGTGGTGGTGAGCTGCGGCACTTGTTACGACCAGCTTCAGGGCTACAAGTTTGAGGATATTTTTCCCGGCTGCCGCATCATTGACATCCATGAGTATTTGCTGGAGAAGGGCATTACCCTTCCTGCCGGTCAGGGCGGCTTCCTGTACCACGAGCCCTGTCACAACCCCATGAAGCTGGGGGATTCAATGAAAACGGTGAAGGCGCTGGTGGGTGACAAGGTGATCAAAAGCGAGCGCTGCTGCGGCGAGTCGGGCACCTTGGGCGTGACACGACCCGATATTTCCACCCAGGTTCGCTTTCGCAAGGAAGAAGAGATTCGCAAGGGCGAGGCTGCCTTGCGCGCCAGTGGGGCGGTGGCGCCCGGTGCCAACATCAAGATGCTAACCAGCTGCCCGAGTTGCTTGCAGGGGCTCACCCGTTACGGCAACGACTTGAACAATGGTTTGCTGGAAGCAGACTACATCGTGGTCGAGATGGCCAATCAAATCTTGGGCGTAGATTGGTTGCCGCAGTATGTCCAGACCGCCAATGCGGGGGGGATTGAGCGGGTGCTGGTTTAAACGATTCAGACGTTTTGCCGCAGGACTGATAGCGCAGGCACATCCAATCCGCATCCGGGACATCCCGCGTGCAGGGCGCCCGTATCGCCAGTGTCGTAACGAATCAATGGAGTGGCATATTGGTGAAGTGCAGTGACCAGTATACGTCCTGTCGAAGGTGACTCGGTGGATGTTGCGGGTGGTTTGACCTGACCGGATTCTTCTACTACTTCAAGCAGTGCGTTGCCAACTGCGACATGCAAGTAGGCGTCACTGCGCGGGCATTGAAATGCGAGTGGCCCACACTCCGGACAGCTGTAGCGGTGGCGCACCGTGGCACCAAGCCATTGGCGTGCCTTGCGGCGCAGGCTATCGGTAGCAGTGGCCCCGTATGACAGAATTTGACGTATTTCTGGCAATGCATCGCTGCGGGCGAAGGCATGCACCAAAGCCACCTCAAACCAGTCAGGCTGCACAGTGAGGTAACTGGGTTTGTGATGAGACAACCACTTGATGTGCTGCGCTTTACTAAATAAATCCAAATTACGCAAGGCCTGGACTCCGCAACCATGTATCTGTGACGGAGGAATTATCACGTGGTCCCCGTCGTGAAGTGGAACATCGTCAGCTATACATGCATGGGTAGCATAGGGGTTGCGGCCTTGTCTCTGATGATCGGCATAGTATGCGTGGCTAATTAACCTTTGGGCAAACTCGGACAAGTAAAAGCCGCGTGATGCAGCAGTTTGCATGGCATTCGGTGGCATGCTTGTGATGGTTCCATGTTCCGCTGGAACAGATGCAGCGCCTTGCAAAGCCACCATCTTGCGAAGTTCCAGGCGTGACAAGATTGGCAATTCGTGCCAACGGAGAATGTCAATTCCTGTGCCAAGGCGGTCGCGCCACCAAGGAACCTGTTTGATTAACCACTCTAACAATGCGATCTGGCGCTGCTGTTGCCACTGAGTGATTGTGTCGAAGCCGCTGTGTTCAAGTGTCAAAAAAGCGTGCGCATCGACTGTACGCTGTGCCGACGCACCTGAAATCTCGTTTGGCCAGATCATTCCTGGCATCCTACAAACTCATGCCGCTTTGTCCCCTGGGGCCAGGGTACGGCATCCACCTGTACGATTTCAAATGAGAATTCTGAGCCGATCAAACGCAACAGCATCCCGTTCAACGCATGTCGCTCGGACTCCTTCAGTTTGTGATTTAGGACGATCTCTACCCGAAAAGACTGGGCACCGGTTTGCACAATGCGGTGCTCCCGCACGTCGGCGCAACCCAACCAGTGCTCGGCCAGCACTCGAACATGTCGCAATCCTCCCGTCGGTGATTTCAGCAGGAAGAATTTGCGACCCAACAAATTACTCAGTGTGGGTACCGTTGAGCCGCAGGCAGGGCAGTGCGGATGTAACGCAGCAATGTCGCCCAAGTCGTAACGCAATGCAGGGGTCGCCCATTGGTGCAGTCCTGTGACAAGAACGTTTCCCGCCACGCCTGGCTGCTGCGCCTGGCCATGATGGTCAACCACCTCAACCATCGCATTTGCGACCGCAACATGGTAATAGTCGTCACTATAAGGGCACTGAAAGGCGATCGGACCAATTTCTTCGCAGGAATACCGGTCACGAATGCTGGCGCCAAATACCCGCCGGGCGCGATCACGTAGCGCAGGCTCCACAGTGTGGGAAGACGTCAAGACTTGCCAAACACGTGGGGCTGACAAGCGATGGATCTCTATGAGGGAAATGATGCTAGACAGCGTGGCGGGAGTGGTCACCAAATAGTGCGGCGCGTGATCACACACCCACTTGGCGTGTTCTTGCATTGTGAATTGTGGTGAGTATCTGCCCAGTTGGACAGCCGGGTGCAGCCAGTTGTCTGCCACAAGCTCCATATGACTACCGTCGTGTGGTCCTGGCGTGCCCGTAATCACCGCCATGCTGGCATGTAGATTCCGTTCTTGGCGCCGGTGATCCGCCCAATAGTGGCTGACATTGACACGTGTAGCCAGCTCTGATCGCCAGAACCTGACTGGAACCCCGGATGAGCCTGAACTCTGAAAAGTAACCAGTCGTCCATGTTCGGGCGGTACCCGCGGCGATGTCGCTTCAAATTGGGCACGATAGTCTTGTCGTCGCTGAATTGGCAAGTGGGAAAACGTTGGAAGTTTTAGCCATTGCAGCATATCTTCCAGGCGCTTTTCTTGCCATGCTTGCCACCAGTCGGGTGGACCCAATTCCAGTGCGAGCAGAAAATCCGTATCTGCCAGACAATGCAGTGCGGCAGCGGGTACTTGGTGCGGCCAATCTAACAACGAGTTTCGCGGTATTTCCATTTAGTTTGTTGCCGATCCGAGGACGATTGTTCTACTGGGGGCGGCTGTCCGATCGTATCGCTGTGATTTAATCACCAAATTGTTCACTCGTGGGTGGACTGGTTGCCTTTTGGAGCTGCATCATGTGTTCACGGTCTTCGCTCAATCACGTGTACCGCACCGTGTGGAATTCGTCATTGGGGGCCATGGTTGCGGTTGCTGAGATTGCAACTGGCCGTGGGTTCTCAGGTTCCGTGGCTCGAGTCGCGGCAGGAGGCGTGCAAGACAACCCATTGCGGGTGGAGAACTTAGGCGCTTTAGCAGTCAGTATTGCCTTGGCCTGGACCTTGCCACTGGAAGCCGCATACGCGAACCCGAGTGGCGGTGTTGCTATCCAGGGTCAGGCTACCATGGTCACCAATGGCAATCAGCTGTTGGTGAATACCCAAAATGGTGGGGGCACCAACCACTCAGCAATTAACTGGCAAAGCTTTTCAATACCGGCTGCAAATTCCACCTATTTTCAGCAGCCCAGTGCAGCCAGCACTGTGATCAACAGGGTGATTACCAACACACCCTCGGCAATTTTTGGCACTTTGGGCAGCAATGGCAATGTCGTTCTCATCAACCAGTCGGGCATTGCCGTAGGATCGGGTGCCGTCGTGGATACAGCAGGATTTACTGCTTCAAGCCTCAAAATGACCGAGTCCGATGCCGTCGCCGGCAGGCTGCGATTTGGTGACGGCACGGATGCCGCAGCAGGCGTTTCCGTTCAAGGCAACATTCTGGCGCGCAGTGGCGATGTGGTGCTGCTCGGCTCCAACGTATCGACCGGGGCTGACGCATTGCTGCAGGCACCCAACGGCGCTACTATTTTGGTAGCTGGGCAATCAGTTTCCATAGGGGCCAGAGGCCTGGAAGGCATCAGCTTCGAAGTGCAGGCGCCAGCCGATAGCGCAGTTAACCTGGGGACTCTCAAGGGCAATGCCGTGGGGATATTTGCCGGCACATTGAAGCATAGCGGGGCGATCCAGGCCACCACCGCCAGCGTGGAGGGTGGTCGGGTGGTGCTCAAGGCGTCCGGTGATGCCTTTGTGGAAGGGGCTGGCAGTATCGTCGCCACGGGCGCAAAAGGTGGGGCGGTTGATGTGCTGGGAAGTCGGGTGGCCGTGACCGATCAGGCTTTGATTAACGTGTCTGGTGCGCATGCGGGAGGCACAGTGCGTATTGGCGGGGATTACCAAGGCAAAAATGCCGATGTGCTCAACGCGCAAGTTACCTACTTTGGACCGGGCGCGAGCATCAGGGCAGACGCTTTGGACACTGGCAATGGTGGGCAGGTAATTGTGTGGGCTAACGATACGACAAGGGCGCATGGAAGTATTTCCGCTCAGGGAGGTCTCGGTGGTGGCGATGGCGGGTTTGTTGAAACATCAGGCCACCATCTGAATGCGAATGGGGCGCGGGTGGTGACACGATCGAACTCCGGAATGGCTGGTACATGGTTGCTGGATCCCTACAACATTACTGTCGATAGCACATATAGCGTACCGGTTAACAATACTGGCGACCCGTTTTTTACGCCAAATGGGGATGGATCCGGGCTAAATCCGCTCACGGTTGAAAATGCGCTAGATGCGGGCTCGAACGTGACATTGGATACCTCAGGTCCCGGTACAAATGATGCCGGAAACATCACGATCGCCTCCGCAGTGACATGGGTAACGAATAAGACCCTGACACTAAATGCTACTGCGGGCATCAATGTCGGCGCAACTGTGACTGGTGCCGCGGGTAAGCTAGTTCTTCTTGCGGGTGGGCCTGTGACCCTGGGGGCCGACATTTCAAGTGCATTAAGAATTAAGGCGGGCACTACCATCACGCAATCGACAGGTGTCATTGCCGCATCGGAGTTGGAAGTCGAGTATGGCGGAACCGTTTCACTACCCAGTCTCAATTTGGTCAATACTTTCGCTGCAAAAGCAATATCTGGCAGCGGCGCATTGACATTCAAGAACGCGCAAGGTTTGACGATCGGCACGGTAGGAAGTCTCAATGGAATAAATGCCATTACCAGTAGTGGTGGCATAGACATTGATACGACGGTTGGCAGCTTGACGGTTGCTAAGCCTATCACTTCGACCGGTCTTGTCAAATTGAAATCGGCAGCAGGCGACAAGCTAACACTAGACTCAACGGGGACAGTATCTGGTGGCAGTGTAATTTTGCAGGGTGACTTGATTGATATCGCCAATGGAGCCACGGTAACAGCTATTACAGATGTTTGGCTTCAGCCTAGCAACGACCCACGAGCCATAGCTATTAACCCTGTTGCGCTCAAGCCAGCAAGTGGTTCAGAGTTGGTATTAAACAATGATGAACTCAATAGTGTGAGCGCAGCCACTCTGCACATAGGGTCAGGAAGCGCGGGCACCCTCACCGTTATCGCACCGATAACACTTGCCAATATTGGCACTGTCGCGTTGGAAACGGGCGACAGCACAATTTCCCTTGGCGCCTCTTTATCCAATACAAAGCCTTTCGGCAACATTACGCTAAATGCGGGTATAGGGGACATCACCCAATCCGCGGGCGTATTGACGGCAGTCGATCTGCAAGTCTTGTCGGGCGGAACGGTCTCGCTCGCAAACGCCAATATGGTGAGCAATTTCGCAGCAAACGTTAGTTCTGGAGAGGGTGTCCTGACGTACAAGAACGGGCAGTCGTTAACCGTTGGCGCGGTGGCCGGAGTAAACGGGGTCGTTGCCGGCAATAACACCCACGCGATAGCAATTTCTACGACCGCTGGCAACTTAACGATTGCCATGCCCATTTTGTCTGATGGTTATGGCGGCGGAGCAATTACTCTTGATGCTGCCAATACCTTGACGTTGAATGCGGCAGTGACATCTACAAATAACGGGTCTGCGTCTGGCCCGGTTTTGCTAAAGGCAGGGTCCGGTGGAATTTCCGGCAATACTAGCGGTGTCGTCACCGCCAACGACCTCAAAGTTGTTTCTGGTGGCAGTGTCGTTCTCGACGCTTCAGACCAGGTTGTAAACACACTGGCGGCCACTTCTTTGGGGTCAGGCTTCTCCTTTAGTAACGGAAAGAGCTTTGCGGTGGGAACGGTTCTTGGAACAAATGGCGTTACCACCGCCGCTGGCGATGTCCACCTCACAGTTGGATTGACTGATGGTTTGTTGACGGTTTCCAAGCCGGTGATAGCTTCAACCGGAAATGTTTTTTATAAGGCCGACCATCAGACCCATGATGACCTGACGACGACGTCTACCAGTGCAGGTAGTTTTGTCGAAGTGAGACCATTCACGGCATCTTCACAGATTCAGTTTTCATCAATCGCTGATGGGACTGGTCCGCTGCGTCTGTCCGGTACCGAGTTGGCAAAGTTCACTACGCCCATGTTGAAGGTAGGCAACTCGGGGATTTCTGGTGGTATTGAGGTCGGTGAAGTTGTGACAGGTACGCCATTTGCTACGCTGAGCCTGATCAACGGTGGCGCTATTTCTCAACTGAGCGGGAAAACTATTACGGTAGCCAATCTCAATGCGGACAGTGGCGCGAGTGTCACACTGACAGAAGCGAATAATGTGACCGATTTGGCAGGGCGTGCCAATGCGGGCAGCTTTGGTTATACCGATGTAGACGCAGTCAACATTGGGAGCGTGGATGTAATCAGTGGCATAACCCAAGCCAATACAGGTACCACAACCCTAACGGCAGGGGGCGCGGTGACCCAAAGTGCTGGTGCCTCGATCTCGTCAGTTGGACCGCTGACTGTTAATGCAGCAAGTGGAATTATTTTGGGTAATACGGGAAACAGTGTGGGCAACGCCGTATTGAACAATTCGGCCAGTGGCAACATCGAATTGCGCAGTGGATCGAACCTAACCGTTAGTGCCAGCAATAGTGGTAGCGGACGGGTGAAAGTTCAAACCGGTGGGGGCCTCACCCTGGGCGGCAACATTAATGCGGCCTCCGCCACTGGGGACGCTATCGTATTGGTATCAGCTGCCGGTTTCAATGCCGGGGAGGGATATGGTCTTGATGCGACTGCCGGGCGTTGGTTGGTGTATTCGGCCAATCCAGCAAACAACACGCTTTCATCATTGGCGCCTGCGGTGAAGTTCCAGCAGCATGGCGCATCCTATCCTGCGACGCCGGCCGAGTCTGGACTGGGCGCGAATGGCCTGATTTACAGCGGGACCGAATCTGTTCCGGTATCGGTGTCACTGGTTGGTTCGATCACAAAAGTGTACGACGGGTCGTCCACGGCGCCAATTTCGGCGTCAAACTATTCATTTACTGGCTCTGTCACGGATTCTGTCTTTGGAACTGAAACTCCATCATGGACCGTTGCTACGGTGGGTAGCGGTTCCTACTTGGCTTCGGATTGGTATACAGGCGATCCGAATGTTGGCAGTGGGAAGAATGTGCTTGTGAGCGGCGGTACTAGCAATGCATCGTTTGCGGGAGGGACCAAGCATGTATATGGATATCAATTGTCGTCGGCGGAGGGAGTTGGTTCCATCACGCCTGCGTTTGTTGCATCCACGGTCAGTCTTTCCGGTAGCCGAACCTACGATACAACCAACATCGTCAACGCCAGCATTTTTTCATTAAGCGGTCTGGTTGGCAGCGAGACGCTGACACTGTCTGGCGCCGGTACCGTGGCCGACAAGAACGTGGGGGTGAACAAGCCGGTGAGCTTGGGAACCCTTGCACTTGGAAACGGTTCGGGCCTGGCAAGCAACTACACCCTGTCGGGTGGCACCCATGTTGCCACTATCACGCAGGCACCCATCGGCATAATGCTGACGGCAGGCGCCGCCGCTCTGGGCAAGATTTACGACGGCACCACCTCAGCCACTTTGGCGCCAAGCAATTTCCTTCTGTCGGGATTTTTTGGCGGTGAATCTGCTTCAGTCAGCAAGACGCTTGGAAGCTACGGCACCAAGAACATCGGTAGCAATTTGGCCGTGTCAACGTCGCTTGCAGCCAGCGACTTTGCTGTGGGCAGTAACACGTTGTTGTCAAATTATCTTCTGCCCAGTTCGGTCAGTGCGAACATTGGTTCGATTACCCCAGCTAGTCTGACCGTTTCAGGTTTGACTGTGAAGAATAAGGTTTACGACGCCACAACATTGGCCACGCTGTCAGGCGGTGCACTGCAAGGTGTCGTTGCCGGTGACGTTGTGACGATGGGTGCCCTTAGTGGCGCGTTTCTGGACAAGAACGTGGGTACGGCCAAACCGGTAGCTGTGACCGGACTTAGCTTGGGTGGGGCGGATGCTGGCAACTATGTTTTGAATTCAACGGCGGTAGCTGCCACCGCTGACATCACGCCCAAGCCTTTGACCGTTAGTGGAATCGTTGCCAATAGCAAAATTTACGACGGCACGGTCACTGCAACATTCAGCACAGGGAATGTAACCTTGGGTGGTTTGATCCCCGGTGACACTGTTTTGGTAAACCCAACAGGCACTTTTGACAACAAGAAGGTAGGCAATGCAAAAACCGTAACGTTCACCAGTACCCATCTTGGTTTAGATGCAGCCAATTACAGCTTCATTGACCAAACCACGGCATCTGCAGTGATCCTTCCTCGGCCCATGACCATTAGTGGCATCACCGTTGCCAATAAAGTCTATGACGGAAATGCCAGCGCGGTTGTGGACTCAACAGCGGCAAATCTGGCGGGACTTGTGGCGGGCGACTCGGTCAGCGTCAAAGCGACAGGGGTTTTCTCTGACAAGAATGTCGGCAGTGCAAAGACAGTTGCGCTGACCAACACCCATTTGGGTTCCGATGCCGGCAACTACAGTTTTACTGACCAAACCAGTGCGACGGGTAACGTTACTGCCAAGCAACTCGGTGTAGAAGGTATTGCCGCGGCAAATAAAGTGTATGACGGCACGACGACCGCTGTGTTGACGGGTGGTAGTTTGATTGGCGCAATAGCGGGCGACAACATCAACCTGAGCGTACCGGTTGGGACGTTTGGCGACAAAAATGTTGGTGGCGCCAAGGCCATCACCGTCACCGGATTGGCGCTGACTGGCAGTGATGTTGCGAACTATTCGCTTGTGAGTCCAAATGTTGCAGTCAAAGCCGACATCACTGCCAAGGACTTGACGGTCACCGCCAACAATGCGAGCAAAAGTTACGGCAGCACATTGTCATTCTTGGGCAGTGAATATATTGCCAACGGATTAGTTGGTACCGAAACCATTGGTAGTGTCACCTTGACCAGTGCGGGAGCCGGCCAAGAAGCAACGGTGTTGGGAGGGCCCTACGCCATTGTTCCAAGCAACGCCGCAGGTGGTACGTTCGCTTCAGGAAACTATTCCATTCACTATGTGAACGGTGTGCTGACAGTCAACCCAGCCACGTTGTTGGTTGTTACGGCGGGGTTGGCCGGATCAATCAGCAAGGTATATGACGGCAGCAACGTCGCTGAGTTGAAACCCGGGAACTTCCAGCTCAGTGGCTTCATCAATTCGGACCAGGCTTTGGTGACCAAGACCAGTGGCAGTTACGCCAGCAAGAATGTTGGAGCGGGCATTACTGTCACAGCCTCGCTGTCTGGAAGCGATTTCCAGCCAGTGGGATCCACGGATTTGGCAAACTATGCGCTACCAACCAGCGCAACAGGAAATATTGGAGCCATCACTGCGCGCCCACTGAGTGTGGGCAGTTTCACGGCGGCAAATAAAGTGTATGACGGCACGGTGGCTGCCACGGTGTCGGGCGGGGCGCTGGTTGGTGCCGTGACAGGTGATAGCGTGAGCTTGGTCAATCCGACCGCTGCGTTCAATGACAAAAATGTTGGAACGTCCAAGGCGGTGACCATAGGCGCACTCGCTCTCGCAGGATTGGATAAGAATAACTACACACTTGCTGCCAACGGCGGAACCGCAAGCGCAAGCATCACGCCCAAGGCACTGACGATCAATGGTGTATCCGCTGTGGAAAAAGTGTACGACGGTAAGACCGATGCAACGCTGGTCAGCGGTGGGGCAACTTTGGCAGGTCTGGTTGTTGGTGACAACGTCACGGTAAATTTAACCAACGCAAAGGGTGTTTTTGCCGACAAGAATGCAGGTTCAGCGAAGTCGGTGGTGATCAGTAACATCAGCTTGGGCGGAGTAGACGCGTCCAATTATTCTGCTTTGGGTAGCAGCACAACCAAGGCCAATATTCTTGTCCGCCCACTGTCAACCTGGACCGGTTCGGTCAGCAATTTGTGGAGCACCTCAGGTAACTGGGATGCCCTGCCGGACGCAAGCAATGTGCTGTCAGTATCCATTCCGGCGGGCTCGGGCGTTATCGTGTATGACGGCGGAGCTGGAAACACGACCTTGCAGTCGCTCAGTAGTGGCAGAACCTTGAGTCTGGCAGGTGGTGTATTGCAGATTGGCGCTGACCTGAGTTTGCCTGGTTTCTCCCAAACCGGCGGCATATTGAATGTTGCCGGGCAGTTCAATGTCAGTGGTAGTTTCGGTCAATCGGCGGGGAACGTATCTGCAGGTGGGATAGACATTCTTCAAAGTAGCGGCACACTCACTTTGAGTGGCCTGAAGGCACCCATTGTCAAACTGTCAGCTCCGGCGGGGACGATCTTTCAAACTGGACCCATTGTCAGCGGCGAGCTCAACACGCTATCGCTTAATGGGACGATTTTGACGAATGCGGGCAATCAGATCAGTAGTTGGACCGGCGTGAATCAGGGGTCCGGAAACATTGAGTTGACGAATACCGGAGTGCTGAAGATTCTGGGTATCAATAACGCAGGGGGCAATTACCGCGTGGTCAACACTGGCGGAGTTGAGACGGTAGGTGCCGTCACGGCCAGGGGGGGCTCGATATCAATTACGGCAAACAGCCCGCTGACGGTTGGGCCCGCGGGCCTGTCGAGCGATGGCGATATTGTTTTGACCGCGACCAACCTGACGAGCGCGGGTAATTTGACGCTCAATGGTCCTGTCAATTCATCTAGCGGCTCTGTGTCTTTGAGTGCCGCCAGTAACATGACGCAAAACAGTTCCGTGTTTGGCGCTGCAGGTGTCTCGGCATCGGTTGGTGGCACGTTGACCGTGGCGCCCACTGCAACTTCTGGCAGTGCTCCGGTAGCCTATGCGGTAGCGGGCACAACGGTGACACCACCGCCATCTTCCACCACAACACCAACACCAACACC
>CAIQBN010000239.1 GCA_903870065.1 uncultured beta proteobacterium
GAGCGCAATGAAATTCCACTGAAATCAAGACACTCAGCGCGATCACTGAACTTGCAATAGTTGAAATTTTTCCAAGTAAACTTTCAAAATGACAAATTACTTGGAAAGTCTGGAAATCGATCCCGGTGCGGCGCGTCAATACATCGACGCAAGGGCGGCTTTTGGAGAGCTCGAAAGAACCAAGAAGAGCGCACAACAAGTACGAGGGGGCATGGTGTGGAAGTCGGTTGGCGATAAGGAATACCTCATACGGACCAGCACCAAAGGGAAGCAGAAGAGCCTGGGCCGTCGAACGACTGAAACAGAGGCGATGTTTCTCAGTTTCACTCAAAAAAAGCAATCTCTCGAAGAGCGCGTCAGCAGCTTAAAGAACACTATCGCCCAGCATGAGCGCATGAATCGCGCCCTGCGAGTGGGCCGAATGCCGAAAATTGCAGTGTCCATTCTGCGCAGACTGGCCGACGCAGGGTTGGACGAATACTTCCGAATCGTCGGTACGTACGCGCTGTACGCCTATGAAGCTGCGGCTGGGGTGAGATTGACGACTGAAATTACTTCAACCCGAGATATCGACCTTCTTTGGGACACGCGTAAGCGCGTGATGTTTGCTCAGCGACTGGCAAAGGAAGCACCTTCCATGCTGGCTGTCTTGCAAAAGGTTGACAAATCGTTTCACGTGATTGAGGACCAAAAATATACCGCCATCAATAAAGAAGGTTTCGAGGTCGACATCATTCGTCGCATGGCGATCGATGATGATCCACATCCGATCCGACTCAGTGATGCGGATGACGGTTTTTGGGTAGTTCAAGCCAAGAAGGCGGCAGATTTGCTCAATGCAGAAGAGTTTAGTGAGATGGTGGTGGCTGACAACGGTACCATGGCCAGAATGACAACCATCCATCCCAGCGTATTCGTGGCGTTCAAGCGCTGGATGTCCAAAGAGCCAGATCGTGACCCGCTGAAGCGTCGGCGAGATGCCCTGCAAGCCGATGCTGTTGAATGGATTTTGCACGAGCGACTGCCGCATATGTTGAAAGATGGTGCTGAAATTTGCCTCTAGCCCTCGTACCATCTGCACAAACAGCTACTAAAATAATAGCAAACAACAAAACAGTATGACATCCAAGCGTCTAGTAGCCGACCAGTATCTGGCACATCCCATGCGTCAGATGCACAAACGTGGCTTCACGCTCATCGAACTCATCATCTTCATCGTGGTGGTGGCCGCCGGGCTGGCGGGCATCCTTTCGGTGATGAACACCGTGGTCAAATCCAGTGCCGACCCGATGATCCGCAAGCAGACGATTGCGATTGCGGCGTCGATGTTGGAGGAGATTTTGCTCAAGAGCTATTGTGATCCTGACAGAGGGGATCCCATGACCACACCGCCCACCTGTGCCGTGCCGCGAATTGCAGCGGACAAGGAAGCTGCGCGAAAGGATTACGACGATGTGGATGATTTCGATGGCTACAGCACCAGTGCCGGAATTGTGGACATTCTTGGCGCGACAACACCGGGACTGACGCAATACAACATTTTGTCGGTATCCGTTGCAACTGCGACCGTTGCCGAGAGTGCCGAGCTCAACGCCATCGGTGCCAAAAGAGTCACTGTCACGGTCACCGGCCCGCAAGGCGCCATCAGCCTGACCGGTTACCGTTCAAACTACTGACAAGGCGCTTGCAAACGTGAAAGTATTCAATCGCTCTCGCTTACCAAGCAACCCCATTTCCGCAGAATGTAGTGCTGAACACTACTAATATTGCAATGCCATGAAAACCGTTACTGCAACCAACGCCAACCGCCACTTTTCCAGCGTGCTGCGCGATGTCGCTGGGGGTGAGGTGGTGACGGTTTTGTCGCGTGACCAACTCTACGGATCTTGACCATGCGCGTAGCGTTCGACACCCGTATTCCGGCCTACGCCGAGGGGCTCGGAGACTCAGCGCATTGCACCACTGCTCGCCGGTTTGCTCGCCCAAAGCAACCATTAAGCCCCCGCATCATGCGCAACCCTTGCACCTACGATACAACGCATAACCGCAAGGCCCGCCCGGCGCAACGGCAGCTCGGCTTCACAATGATTGAACTGATCATGGTGATTGTCATCATGGGCGCCATTGGCGGCATGGTGTCGGTTTTCATGAAAAGCCCGATTGACGCCTACTTTGACAGCGCCCGGCGTGCGGCGCTTACGGATGTGGCCGACACCGTGGCGCGTCGCATGGCGCGCGATATTCAAAGGGCGCTGCCCAACAGCATTCGCACAAGCGGTACCAATTGCCTGGAATTTATCCCTACCAAGTCTGGCTGGCGTTACCGCACATCTGGGACCGGGTCGCTGGACTTTACTGCGGCAATTTCGAGCTTTAATATGTTGGCAAGTAAAACCGATTTTGCGGGTGTGACCGATGGCATTCCAACAGAGCAACGAATCGCACAGGACGATCTGATCGTGATTTATAACTTGGGAATCCCGGGTTCCGACGCCTACAGATCGGAAAATTGGAGCAAAGTAACCTCGGTAGGAACTACCGCCGCCAGTGAGACGCCGATCAACATCGACGCTTTTAAATTTCCTTTAGAGTCAGGGACCGGTCGTTTTCAGGTCATTCCGTCTACCGAGAAACTGGTGTCTTACGTGTGCAGCCCCGCCGCTTCTACAAACGCCAGCTTGTACCGCACCGTAAGTGGCGATGCTACAACCAACCCTTATTCCACCACGGCAGGCTGTCCGGTAAGCACTTCTGGCGCTGTGGTCGCCAGTGTCCTGGCAACCAATGTGGATTGCACTGGCACCACGTTCAACTACTCGGGCTCCGACTTGGCGCGCAATGCGATCGTCAGCATGGTTCTCAAAGTCACAGACAGCAGCAGCGGTGAATCCGTGAGTCTGCAGCACGATGTGCATGTGAGCAATACCCCATGAAGATCAATATTCCGATCAAATCCTAAACTTGGTGCCAAGTATGCACATCAACCCCAATGAACTTGAAGCCCCTCTGCAGGAGGCGCTGAGCAGAATTCTTGCGGTGTCTTCACCGAATCGCATAATTTTGTTTGGATCGCAGGCGCGTGGCGAGGCGGATGCCGGATCTGATATTGACTTGATGGTCATTGAGCCTACGGTCCAATCACCTGCCCAAGAGGCGGCTCGGCTGTACCGCGCTGTTGGGTGGGTCGGTGTGGGTGTGGACATACTGGTCTATTCAGAGCCTGAGTTCGCGCTACGAAGCACCGTGCCGGGAACAGTATTGCACCAGGCGCTCACAGAGGGGAGGGTGGTGTATGAC
>CAIQBN010000240.1 GCA_903870065.1 uncultured beta proteobacterium
GCGCGCTATGTTGAGCGCATGCTGTCCGGCAACACGCCAGCAGCGGTATGAAGCGCACTACCTTTGAATTTACAAACCAAGGACACGAATGAAACGAGTTGATGACTTCCGCCTGAATTTTGGCAACCAGGAGTTGGTTCCCATCATGATTGGTGGCATGGGCGTGGACATTTCCACTGCTGAGCTGGCACTGGAAGCGTCCCGCCTGGGCGGAATCGGTCACATCTCGGACGCCATGGTGCAGGACGTGTCTGACCGGCGCTTCGATACCGCGTTTGTCAAAGAAAAGACCAAGTTCTACAAGCACAACATTGACAATTCCGACAAGAGCGTCGTTCAGTTTGACCTGGCCCGCCTGGCGGAAGCGACGAAATTGCACGTTGGCAAGACCATGGAAGCCAAGCGCGGCGAAGGCATGATCTTTATCAACTGCATGGAAAAGTTGACGATGAACTCGCCGCGCGACACGCTGCAGGTCCGGCTCAACTCGGCGCTGGACGCCGGAATTGACGGCATCACCCTGAGCGCCGGGCTGCATCTGGGCTCATTTGGGCTGATGGCAGACCACCCTCGTTTCAGGGATGCCAAGCTCGGCATCATCGTGTCATCCGTGCGGGCATTGCAGCTTTTTCTGCGAAAGACAGCCCGCCTCAGCCGGTTGCCTGACTTTGTCATCATTGAGGGGCCACTGGCTGGCGGTCATTTGGGTTTTGGCATGGACTGGGCCCAATATGATCTGGCGACCATCGTTGCTGAAATTGCCCAATTTTTGAAGACTGAACAACTGCACATACCCCTGATCGCGGCTGGCGGAATCTTTACCGGCAGCGACGCCGTATCGTTTTTGGAAAATGGAGCCGCGGCTGTGCAGGTGGCCACGCGCTTTACAGTGGCCGATGAATGCGGTCTGCCAGCGAAAGTGAAGCAGGAGTATTTCAAAGCCAGCGAAGAGGACATTGTGGTTAACACCCTCTCTCCGACTGGCTACCCGATGCGGATGTTGCGCAATACCCCGGCAATCGGTGCTGGAATACGCCCCAATTGCGAAGCCTACGGTTACCTTTTGGACGGCAACGGCAGTTGCGCTTACATCAATGCGTATAACGCGCAAATCGTCATTCACCCAGACGGAAAGAACATCTCCGTCCCGGACAAGACCTGCTTGTGCACCCATATGCGCAACTACAACTGCTGGACCTGCGGCAGCCTGACATACCGGCTGAAGGACACCACCAAAAAGTTGGCAGACGGCAGCTACCAGACCTTGAGTGCGGAGCATATTTTCAAGGACTATCAGTTCAGCGTGGATCAGCAAGTTCTGCTGCCACTGTAGTCGCGGCGACCCGCGCCGTGCAGCGGGCCCGCACACATCCTTGGGTTTTGCCACATTGGCAAGGCCGCTTCTGGGACAATAGCGGGCTACTTCCCTGAGACACCATTGAAATTATGACCAGCGTAAAGTCCGTTCCCATCTCCCCCGTTGACGACATCGTGGCCGAAATGCGCGCCGGACGCATGGTCATTTTGGTCGATGAGGAAGACCGCGAAAACGAAGGCGATCTGGTTCTGGCTGCTGACCATGTCACGCCGGATGCTATTAACTTCATGGCCCGCTTTGGCCGGGGGCTGATTTGCCTGACACTCACCCGTGACCGCTGTGAGCGACTCCAGTTGCCGCCCATGACGGTGCGCAATGGAGACAAGAAAGGCACCGCCTTCACGGTGTCCATTGAGGCGGCAGAAGGCGTGACGACAGGCATTTCGGCGGCCGACCGGGCACGCACCGTGCAAGCAGCAGTTGCCAAGGGCGCGGTCGCTCAAGACCTGGTGCAACCGGGGCACATATTTCCGTTGCAGGCAGTCGATGGTGGCGTGCTGATGCGCGCCGGCCATACCGAGGCCGGTTGCGATCTGGCCGCCATGGCCGGCTGCTCACCTGCCTCGGTGATTTGCGAAATCATGAATGACGATGGCACCATGGCGCGCCTTGGTGATCTTCAGCAATTTGCCGCTGAGCATGGTCTCAAGATTGGCACCATTGCAGACCTGATTGAATACCGCAGCAAAACTGAATCCCTGATCAGGCAGGTGGGATCGCGGCCGCTGCAAACAGCCTGCGGCGAGTTCACGGCCCACGCATTTCGCGACACCACAGGGCTTGGTGTGCACTTAGCCTTGGTCAAAGGTAGCTGGAGCGCTACAGATTCCGTAGCAGTTAGGGTTCATGAACCGCTGTCGATGCTTGACGCCCTGGAGACCGGTCGGTCCATGCACTCGTGGAGCCTGGAGGCAACGCTGCAGCACATGCAAAGCGAAGGTGCCGGGGTGGTAGTTTTGCTCAACTGCGGGGAAACTGGCGAGCAGTTGCTGGCGCAGTTTGATGGCATTGCCCAATCCGCACAGGCCCCCGTGCGTGGACGGATGGACTTGAGAACCTATGGTATCGGCGCACAGATTCTGCGCCAGTGCGGAGTACAAAGGATGCGGCTCATGGGCAGTCCACGCCGAATGCCCAGCATGACGGGTTATGGCCTTGAGATTACAGGCTACATCAGCAAATAAGGAACAGTCATGTTTGACGCAGACAAGGGCAATATCGCATCCGCTGATGCCAGACTCAATGGGAAGAAGCTCAAGATTGGCATCGTCCAAGCGCGCTTTAACGCGGACATAACCCAGGCACTGACAACAGCGTGCAAGACTGAACTGATCAAGTTGGGGGTGGCCGAAAAGGACATTGACCTAGTTTCTGTGCCAGGGGCGCTAGAAGTTCCAGTCGCTTTGCAAGCGCTGGCCGAAAAGGCAACTTACGATGCGTTGGTGGCCATTGGTTGCATCATCCGCGGCGAGACCTACCACTTTGAATTGGTTGCCAACGAGTCAGGTGCCGGCGTCACCCGCGTTGCACTGGATTACCAGTTGCCCATCGCCAATGCGATATTGACCACCGAGGACGTGGCACAAGCCGTGGCTCGTCAGGAAGAAAAAGGGCGCGATGCGGCCCGCGTCGCCATTGAAATGGCCAATTTGCTGGAGTCCATCTAATGGTTGATGCGAAGACTGCCGCCGCTCTAAAACGGCCGCCACCACAGCCCCGCAAAGGCCTCACCAGCACCGGTGCCCGCAAGGCGGCCAGCAAATCCGACCGCAGCAGGGCACGCGAGTTTGCGCTACAAGGTCTCTATCAGAGCCTGGTGGGTGGAAATGCAGTGGACGATATTGAT
The DNA here is from genome assembly GCA_903870065.1 of uncultured beta proteobacterium. Lineage (GTDB taxonomy): Bacteria > Pseudomonadota > Gammaproteobacteria > Burkholderiales > Burkholderiaceae_C > Allorhodoferax. The sequence goes on from CAIQBN010000240.1 coordinate 3,225, forward strand.
CAATTCACGCGCGATTTGGCGGGATTCAGCAAGGCGGACGCGGTGCACTTTGATGCCCTGCTACAGGGCTGCGTGGCGCAAGCCCCTCAGCTTGATGCGCTGATTGTGCCGCTCTTGGACCGTCCCCTTTCCGAAATATCGCCAATTGAACATGCGATCATGTGGATTGGCGCCTATGAGTTCAGCCACTGCCCGGATGTACCGTGGCGGGTCGTACTCAACGAATGCATCGAGTTGGCCAAGGAATTCGGCGGAACAGACGGCCACAAGTACGTCAACGCCGTACTCAACGGCATGGCGCCGGGCTTGCGCGCAATGGAAATTGAAGCCGACCGCCACCACGCTAAAAAGTCCCGGCCTGAACGTTAGACCGGTTAGTCATGCAGATATCGTCACGCGCCCAAAAGATTGAACCGTTTTATGTGATGGAAGTGGCCAAGGCCGCATCCGCCCTGGGCCGCGAGGTGGCACACACCGACGTGCCCATGATCTTCCTCAATATCGGCGAACCCGACTTCACCGCTCCGGCGCAGGTTCAAGTGGCAGCCGAGAGGGCAATCCGCGACGGGCTTACCCAATATACGCCAGCAGTTGGCCTGCAAAGCCTGCGTGAGCGCATCAGTCAATGGTATGCGGACCGGTTTGGCATTGCAGTGCCGGCCGAACGGATTGTGGCCACAGCGGGCGCATCGGCTGCTTTGCACCTGGCCTGCATGGCGCTGATTGAGCCCAACGACGAAATTTTGATGCCGGACCCGAGTTACCCCTGCAACCGCCATTTTGTGAGTGCCGCTGAAGGGCGGGCAGTCCTGATCCCAACCACTGCCGCAGACCGATTTCAGCTCAACGCCGACAAGGTCCAATCAGCCTGGGGCCCGCGAACGCGAGGCGTGTTACTGGCCTCACCGTCAAATCCAACGGGCACCTCCATAGACCCGGCCACGCTGCGCGACATCCACCAGGTTGTTCACAACCATGGCGGCGTGACCATCGTGGATGAAATTTATTTGGGCCTGAGTTTTGAGGCCCGCTACGGGCAAACCGCTCTCGCACTCGATGACGACGTCATCAGCATCAACAGTTTCAGCAAGTACTTCAACATGACCGGCTGGCGTCTTGGATGGATGGTGATACCGCAGCGCCTGGTGCCGGTCATTGAACGGCTGGCGCAAAACCTGTTCATTTGCCCCAGCACAATTGCCCAACACGCAGCACTGGCCTGCTTTGATGCCGACAGCCTGCGCATCTATGAACAGCGCCGCAGCGAATTCAAGGCCCGGCGCGACTATTTTTTGCCCCAACTCAATGCAATGGGATTAAACGTGCCCGTCATGCCCGATGGCGCCTTTTACGCCTGGGCGAATTGTTCAGAAGTTTGCGCACGGCTTGGCATCAAAGACAGTTGGGACTTTTCATTCGAGGTCATGAACAAGGCCCATGTTGCCATCACACCAGGGCGTGACTTCGGTACGGCAGAAACACAGCATTTCGTGCGATTTTCCACTGCCAGTTCCCTGCAACACCTGCAGCAGGCGGTGGCCCGATTGCGCAACATGTTGCTGTAGCATCTTTGCCTGCCTCTTCGCGACCCTCTGAACCTTTGAACCTTTGAACCTTTGATGCTTGCGCCTCCATGAACCAAGACCTGTCCATCCTCCATCTGGTGCTCAACGCCAGCTTTGTCGTCCAAGGCGTGATGTTGTTGCTGATGATGGTTTCCATCACCAGTTGGGCGGCCATTTTTCGCAAGTTTTTTGCGCTGAAACGGGTCAAAGCACAAAATGAAGTTTTTGAACGTGAATTCTGGTCTGGCTCCAGCTTGAATGAGATTTTTGCAGCTGCATCAAAAAACGCCAGCAAGGGTGGCCCCATGGAGCGCATATTTGCCAGCGGTATGCGCGAGCTCCAAAAATTGCGTGAGCGCAGAATTGCCGATGTTGGCACCTTGATGGACGGGGCCCGGCGTGCGATGCGCGCGAGTTTTCAACGGGAAATGGATGAAATAGAAACCAACCTGTCATTCCTGGCGTCTGTGGGTTCGGTTTCCCCCTATGTCGGGTTGTTTGGCACCGTCTGGGGCATCATGCATGCATTTGTCGGGCTTGCGGCGCTAACCCAGGTCACGCTCGCAACGGTCGCGCCCGGCATCGCTGAGGCTTTGGTTGCTACCGCCATTGGTCTGTTTGCAGCAATACCAGCAGTGGTGGCCTACAACCGATTTGCCCGCGACATTGACCGCATAGCGACGCAGCAAGAAACCTTCATCGAAGAGTTCTCCAACATTCTGCAGCGCAACGTCGGCGCACAGGCCAGCACAGGGCGTTGACCATGCCAGCCGTTACACACCGCGGCCGGGGAAGGCGCACCATCAATGAAATCAACATGGTGCCGTTCATCGACGTTATGTTGGTACTGCTGATCATTTTCATGGTGACGGCACCACTGATCACACCCAGCATGATTGACCTGCCCAGCGTGGGCAAAGCATCACGCCAACCAGACCAGATTATTCAAATTGTATTGGGCAAGAACGACACGCTTGAAATGAAGATCAAGGACAAAACGACTACGCTGACCCTCAAGGAACTGGCCAGCAACGTCAAAAACGCTCAGCTAGCCCGCGACAGCGTCGCTGGGGGGAACTCAGCCGTTGTCATCAGCGCGGACAAACAAGCAAAATATGAAAGCGTTGTCAAAGTGATGGACACTTTGCAACGGGCAGGCATTCAGCGCGTAGGTCTGTCCGTACAGTTGGCCAACTGAAACCTCGCGAACCGTGCCCTGCACAGCGCTTAAGTCATGACCGTTCGGACTGCTCCGCGCGCGGAATTCGCGCCGCCACCGACCAGGGGACTGCTTCGCGCGCTGTTGCTGGCAATTGCGGTCCACGGATTGCTGCTGGCAGTTCTGGCCATTGGTGTGCAATGGAAAAGAGACCCCCTGCCAGTGAGTGTGGAAGCTGAATTGTGGGCCGCGCTACCTGAACGGGCTGCGCCACCTGCCGCGCCCGATCCCGCACCACCCCTGCCCGAACCCGCCCCTGTGCCGGCTCCCGAACCACCCACTCCTGCGCCCAGACCGCCTGCACCCGACCCGAACATTGCCATTGAAAAAGAAAAAGCGCGAATCAAGCAGGAAAAGCAGTTAGAGCAGCAAAGGCTGGACAAAGAACAACGCCTCAGAGACGAACAAAAGGCCAGGAAGCTCAGAGACGCAAAGGAAAAAGAGGCCCACGAACAAGAGCTTCGCGACAAACTTGCCAAAGAAAAGAAAGCACAAAACGATCTGCTCAAGGCCCAGGCCGCCAAATCGGAAGCAGAGGCCAAAAAACTGGCAGAAATGCGCAAACAGCAGATGGACCGAATGGCCCGACTGGCCGGACAGGCAGTCGGCAATGGCGAGCCCGACTCAAGCGGCACAGCCAAACAGACCGCCGGTCCCTCTGCAAGTTACGGTGGGCGCATTCGCGCCCGCGTGAAGCCCAACATCACCTACACCGAGTCGCTCTCGAACAATCCGGCCGCGGAAGTTGAAGTGCGCACCTCACCCGATGGAACCATCATCAGCAGAAAACTCATCAAAACCAGTGGTGTCAGATCATGGGACGATGCCGTGCTCAACGCCATTGACAAGACAGAAGTCCTGCCACGGGACGTGGACGGCCGGGTACCGCCC
>CAIQBN010000241.1 GCA_903870065.1 uncultured beta proteobacterium
ACCGCTGCAGCCAACACCCCTGAACTCGTCAAGGCCGCTGCCGAAGCAACTGCCAAGGCCAGCGCTATGGACCCCGCCAAAATGGGCTTGGCCATCATGGGACCTGGCGGCTTTATCAAGGACCCGATCTCGGCCATTTCTTTCGGTATGGCGCTGATGTTCGGTACCGCTGGTTTGCCCCACATCCTGATGCGCTTCTTCACCGTGCCGGACGCCAAAGAAGCGCGCAAGTCGGTGTTCTGGGCGACCACCTGGATCGGTTACTTCTATGTGCTGATTTTCATCATCGGCTTTGGTGCCATTACCTTGGTGCTGACCAACCCCGAGTTTGCCAACATTGCTACCGGTGTCATCAAGGGCGGCGGCGGTTCGGCCAACATGGCAGCGGTGCTGGTGGCTAAAGCGGTTGGCGGCAACGTGTTCTTCGGCTTCATCTCCGCGGTGGCGTTCGCAACCATTCTGGCTGTGGTCGCTGGTTTGACCCTGTCTGGCGCCTCTGCCGTGTCCCACGACATCTATGCCACCGTGATCAAAAAGGGCAACGCCGACAGCGACTCCGAGCTGAAAGTGTCCCGCATGACCACGCTGGCATTGGGCGTGGTGGCCGTGGGCCTGGGCATTGCGTTTGAGAAGCAGAACATTGCGTTCATGGTGTCTCTGGCCTTTGCGATTGCGGCTTCGGCCAACTTCCCGGTGCTGTTCATGTCGGTGTTGTGGAAAGATTGCACGACCAAGGGCGCGGTCATTGGCGGCTTCCTGGGACTGATCTCCTCGGTGGCGCTGACCGTGGTATCACCCTCGGTGTGGGAGGCTACATTGGGTTATCCAAAAGGCTCTGCCTGGTTCCCGTACTCGTCACCCGCCTTGTTCTCCATGACCATTGGTTTCGTGGGTGTGTGGCTGTTCTCGATGCTGGACCGTAGCCCACAAGCTGCCAAGGAACGCGCTGCCTATAAGGCACAACAAGTGCGCTCGGAAACCGGTCTGGGTGCATCCGGAGCCTCTGGTCACTGATCAGGCGATTGCTAACCATTCAAAAAGCCGGGCTTGCCCGGCTTTTTGCATTTCGGCTCGGCTTGCACGATGCCGCCCTGACAAGAATACCGTGACAGCTATCCGCGTTGATTCACCGTTTTGAAGGCTGATACTATTCATTCGGCTCAATAGCCCGGCAAGATTTCCCATGCCTGATAAGGCTCTTGAGGAAATTTCTGAATAAGACAAATACTGGAGACACATTTCAGGCGAATCAAAAATGCAATCTTCTCTGCCGTTCTGATTGTCAGCGCCAGCCTTGCCTTCAGCGTTGCCGCGCAGACGACTGCCCCATCCAAGTCCAAAGTGGTTTTGCAGGTTAGCGAGGGCGATGCCGGCAAATGGAAAACGGCAATCCGAAGATTGGGCTTATCTCCGTCCTTGAGTGCTAGGGGCATCACAACGGTGTGAACCCCGGCACGCCCGGTCCGGGACTGGAATTTGGCAATGAATTTATGACAAAAAGGCATGTAGCCCACGTATCCATTGCATTTTTAGCTATCAAT
>CAIQBN010000242.1 GCA_903870065.1 uncultured beta proteobacterium
GCCCGCCGCTGACGGTGCGTCGGGCCATGGCCAGGCAGGCCTCGCGCGGCGGGATGTTCAGGTGCCGCGCCTGCTCCGGTGTAGGCAAGCAGGCCTCAATGGAGTAGCTGGCCTCGGTTAATGGAGCCTCCGTCAGCAGATGGCGAGTCGGCGTGGTCTGGGTGAAGTCGGTTTTTAAGTAGTCTGGCGCCGCAGCCGGATTGACGTAGCGGTCCTCATACTGGATGGGTCTCCCGTTTTCGAGATGGACCAGCACGGTATGAAACACCTTGGCGCCGGTGCGCAGCCCCAACGACTTGGCCAACTCGGCACCCGCCTTTTCGGCTTGGCTGAGCAACACGCGCGCAGCATGCACGTGGCCGCGCTCCACCACCTCTTCCTGAATGTCGCGAATGGTCAGGTTGGACGCGATGCGGTGCAACTCTGCCACAAAGGTTCCAGAGCCTTGCACGCGGGTGACCATGCCCTCGGCGGTGAGTTCGCGCAAGGCCCGGTTCACCGTCATCCGGCTGATGCCAAATTGCTGCATTAACGTGGCTTCACTGGGCACGGGGTCGCCCGGCCGCCACTGGCCGGAGCTGATGTGCTGCTGGATGAACGCTTTGACTTGAAGGTAGGCCGGTGTCATGGATTAAATTCTAACCCGGTTGACACAAGTTGTATAGACAAGTAATAATTCGCCACCTAATAATTTTGAGGAGTTGCCCATGTCTGATCTCTCCACCGCCAACTATCTGGACAGCAAAGCCCGCCCCGTACGTTCTCCCCGCGGCCCCGAGCTGACCTGTGCCAACTGGCAAATCGAAGCGGCTTACCGCATGCTGCAAAACAACCTCGACCCCGAAGTCGCCGAGAACCCTGACGAGCTGGTGGTGTACGGCGGGATTGGCAAGGCAGCGCGCAACTGGCCGGCGTTTGACGCCATACTGGACAGCCTGCGAAAACTCAAGGCAGATGAGACGCTGATGGTGCAATCGGGCAAGCCGGTGGGCGTGTTCCGCACCCACGAGGGCGCGCCGCGTGTGTTGATCGCCAACTCCAATCTGGTACCCAAGTGGGCTAACTGGGAGCACTTCAACGAACTCGACCGCAAGGGTCTGATGATGTATGGCCAGATGACGGCCGGCAGCTGGATCTATATCGGTTCGCAGGGCATCGTGCAAGGCACCTACGAGACCTTTGTTGAAGCCGGTCGCCAGCATTACAACGGCGACCTGTCCGGGCGCTGGGTGCTGACCGCAGGTCTGGGCGGCATGGGTGGTGCACAGCCTTTGGCGGCAACGTTCGCGGGCGCCTGCTCGCTGAACATCGAATGCCAGCAGAGCAGCATCGACTTCCGTCTGCGCACCCGTTATGTCGACGAACAGGCTGCAGATCTGGACGATGCGCTGGCACGCATTGCCAAGTACACGGCCGACAAGAAAGCCGTGTCCATTGCCCTGTGCGGCAACGCGGCCGACATCGTGCCAGAGTTGGTCAAACGTGCGAAAGCCGGTGGCATTCGTCCCGACATCGTCACCGACCAGACATCTGCCCACGACATCATCAATGGTTATCTGCCAGCCGGCTGGACCGTCGCGCAGTGGAAGGCCGCACAAAAAGACGCAAACCAACACGCTGCGCTGACAAAAGCTGCGGGCGAATCCTGCGCAGTGCATGTTCAAGCCATGCTGGACTTTCACGCCATGGGCGTCCCCACGGTGGACTACGGCAACAACCTGCGCCAGGTGGCCAAAGATTATGGTGTGACCAACGCGTTTGACTACCCCGGCTTTGTGCCGGCCTATGTGCGCCCGCTTTTCTGCCGCGGTGTCGGCCC
>CAIQBN010000243.1 GCA_903870065.1 uncultured beta proteobacterium
AATGACGAAGGGCAACTCGGTGACGCCAGCCGCACGCTGCGTTTGACCCCGGTGGAAGTAGCCGGTTTGAGCAATGTAACGGCGATAAGCGCTGGAAACAGTTATAGCGTCGCCCTGAAGCAGGATGGAACCGTATGGGAATGGGGGGTGATGTCGCCCTACGACACGCCGCGTGGCGCTGCACGCACCGTACCCGCACAAGCCGCAGGTCTGTCCGGTGTGGTAGCGATTGACGCCGGCGAAGGGAACTTTGGTTTGGTTGCCTTACACGCGGACGGTCAAACCTGGTGGCGCTGGGTCCCAGGCGCCAAACCTGAACAACAACCGCCGGTTGGCACATTGAAAAGAGTTTCAGCCGGCTATGGCCAGACTCTGCTCTTGCAAGGCGACGCCAAAGTGCTTTCTTACGGATTCAACGGAAATGGGTTTGGCAATCTCGGCGATGGCACTACCAACTACCGTGATGTGCCCGGCCCGGTACTGGACCTGGAAAACGTCATTGAAGTGGCGTCAGGCACCTGGCACGCCCTAGCGCTGGACAAAACCGGGCGAGTCTGGAGTTGGGGTTTTGACTCGTCGGGCCAACTCGGGCGCGGCCGCATGTTAGGCCAGTCGGTACCCGCTGAGGTGGCGGGTCTGCCCAAGGCTGCTCAGGTATCGGCCGGCACCGTCCACAACCTGGCAATCGACGAAGCCGGCGCAATCTGGGCATGGGGCAGTAACGGGTATGGGCAACTGGGCGACGGACTCTATGGCGACCGCTCCACCCCGGTTCGCCTATCGGCACTCACGGATGCCAGCAGCGTGGTGGCGGGGGCCTATTACTCGCTTGCGCTGCAGCGTGACGGCTCGGTCTGGTTCTGGGGTGGCATACCGCCCGGCGTGACAACCCAGCAGCCGGCACTGCCAACGCGTGCCATGGGCGACGCCAAGGCGATTTCCAGTGCCAATGGCAACGTGCTGGTGCTCAAGCGCGATGGCACGGTGTGGGCCTGGGGTTACAACCAAAACGGGCAGTTGGGCAATGGAACCGTGGAGCAATCCGCCCAAATCCAGCAGGTGGCAGGGCTGGCTGACATCCAGCAGGTGGTGGCCAGCACCGGCAGCAGCTATGCCCTGACCCACGATGGGCGGGTGCTGGCCTGGGGCGCCAACTGGACTGGGCAACTCGGCGATGGCACGCTGGAACAGCGCCTGAACCCGACACTGGTGACCGGTCTGAGCGATGTGGTGGAGATTGCAGCCGGAGCCGAGCACGCGTTGGCACGCAAGCGCGACGGCTCGGTCTGGGGCTGGGGCTTCGCCGCAGACGGTGCGCTGGGCGACCGGACCGACTCCACCACGTCACCGGTACGGCTGAATACCCCAGCCGCTGTGCAGCAACTGGCAGCCGCTGGCCGCAACAGCGCCTTGCTGACAGCCGACGGACTGGCTTACCTGGCCGGCGACAACAGCGTGGGTGAACTCGGTGACGGTACCTTTGCCAAGCAGCCCGGCTTTGTGCTTGCCGTCAACGCCACGACCGACGGTTTGCTCGATCTGGCTCCGGGCACCCCAAAAAATGTTTCAGTGGCGGCAATTCCGACCTTTCTCGTAAAGACCGAACAGCGCGGCAGCCTCTCGGCATTGACCCTGCGCGCCAATGTTTTTGGCCTGCTGGGGGGAACTGATCTGGTTCGCGGTGCCCGGGCAGCCGGGGGCTACAACCTGTACGTGGTTGCCCTGGTTGGCAACCAGACCACGTTCCAGTGGGTGGCGCTGGACGCCAAACGCAACTGGGGTGCGCTGTCGTTTCCGCTGGCAGAGTATCTGTCAGGGGTTTCGCTCAATGCCAGGACTGACTCGGTACTGGTGCAGATTTTCGACGCGCTTGATGTCTCCGCCCTAGTGGGCGCACGCGTTTTCGTTGGCTACGGTACCGACGCACTGGAAATGGTCAGCGCCAACCGTTACCGCGAACTGATCACCATCACGCAGCGCTCGACGCCTTGAACCGCGCGTGCCACCGCGCGGCCATCAACAAGCGCACCAATTGCTCCTGAATTGATAGCCGCCTTCGCATATTGCACGAGGGCTAGAGGTCAATAACGCTCAAAACGCCAACTGCACCCCAAGCTTCAAACTGCGCCCCGGCAGTGGTGCCTTGCCAGGGGCTGTCTGCGTCAGGATGGAGGTGACCGGGAAGGCCAATACGTCCCCCAGGTTGCCGGCCCGGGCGTACCACAGCAGATTGGTTTGACCAGCCTTTTGCAGGTAGCTCACGGATGCGTTCACCAGGGTGTAGGCATCGCTGGCGAGCTGCCCCGGCGGTATCTCGGTCTGCGCTTTGGCGTGACTGGCGTCCAGGCGGACGCTCCACGGACCTTGTGCCCACACCAGCGCAGCACCCAGGCGCACCGGTGCGATGCGCGGAAGTGCCTCACCGGTGGTAGTGTTGATCGCCCGCACCCAGTCGCCACGCAGTTCCAGGTCCAGGGTGTGGGCAGCGTCCAGCAGGCGCAGTTTGCCGCTGGCCTCCAATCCCGTGAAGCGAGCTTGTACCTGCGTGTAAACATACTCAGGCAAG
>CAIQBN010000244.1 GCA_903870065.1 uncultured beta proteobacterium
CTGCCGTGCTGCGACCCTTGCAAGAGTTGCACGGGCGTCGCCGCTCGTGGCACCGGGTTCGCGTTGCAGTGAGGCCGATAGTGCCTTGACTGTCCCGAGCAGCTTTTCATAGCCGTCTTTTTGCACATCTGTCTGGGAAAAAGCCAGCGGTGCCAAGAATGCCAAGGAGGCAAGAGCGACGGTAACTCCAGCGCGCCTAAACGCACAGCCGATGGCGACTTTCATACAAATCCCTTAGAAATATTCGTAGACGGAGTGCTTCCGTGAAGAGAGCGGAACACGTTCAGAACATTCTAGCGTTGCATCAGCGAAATGCGGCTTATTCGAAGTGCGAACGTGTTCTCAAACTTATCCCTGCAGTCGCAACTTGAGTTTCGCATTCCGAACGGTTTTTTGCCCTGTTCAAGTCGATTGGCGATTTATGATGGGGGCACCATTTTTGGGAAGAGGCACCCATGATCAGCACGCATATCTCGACCAACTTGCTCATCGGATTTGCAGGCGTCACGCTCTCATTGCTTAGTGTTTCCATGCGCAACATGCAGTCGCTGCGGCAGGTCGCCATTGGCGCCAACCTGGTGTTCATTGCCTACGGCTTTCTGGAGTCGCAGTGGCCCACCATTGTTCTGAGCAGTCTCTTGCTTCCGGTTAACACCTGGCGCCTGATTCAGTTGAAGCGATTGGTGCGGGAGATCGACAACGCCAAGGCCGATACGCCCATTGCCGAGTGGCTGCTGCCACACATGACGGCGCGCAACTTTTCTGCCGGGCACTTGTTATTCAATAAAGGTGATCCGGCGGATGTCCTGTACTTCATTCACACGGGGCAGGTTCGCCTGATTGAGATAGACCTGCTATTGGGGCACGGACAGCTGTTTGGTGAAATGGGCATTTTCTCGTCGGCGCGCCAGCGCACGCTCGGTGTAGTTTGCGAGACCGATTGCAAACTGTACACCATGACACGTGACGATGTGTACAAGCTGTATTACCAACAACCCAAACTCGGCTTTCTCTTGATCAACTTGATCGTCAACCGGGTCACCGACAGCAAAATTGAGGCAAATCAGCGCAGCGCCGGCCCGGCTCTGGCCATGGCCGGTGAAAGTTAGAGCAGCGCTTTTTGGGCGGTCTGGTTTGATCAGGGAAGAAAGTGCGCCAGAAGGCACTGCGCTGTTTCCTGTGGCAACTCTTCTGGAATGAAGTGGCCCGCGGCCATGGCTTGACCGGTTACCCGGGCTGCACACTGCGCCTGCCATAGCTCCAAAGGTTTGAACATGCGGTGCACCACGCCACGATCACCCCATAACACCAGTGTGTCGCAGGCGATCTTTCCGGCACTTGCGCCGTTGTGTTGCGCGCGGCTGGCGCGGTCGTGCTCCAGGTCGATGCTGGCACTCGCCCGGTAGTCCTCGCACATGGCATGGATGGTTTCTGGCTTCACAAAACAGCGTTCGTATTCGGCCAGCGCCGCGGGTTCAATATGGCCCATGCCGCCTGTTCCCCAACCACCCAGCTTATGCAGCAAATAGGGCAGCGGTGCGCCACCAATCATGGTTTCCGGCAGGGGTTGCGGCTGCGTCAGGTGAAACCAGTGGTAATAGGCCTGGGCGAAGGCAAAGTCGGTTGCCGCGTACATATCCAAGGTGGGCGCAATGTCGATGACACACAGCGCGGTCACGCGCGAAGGATGATCCACCGCCATGCGGTGGGCTACCCTGCCGCCCCTATCGTGGCCGCAGACGCCAAATCGC
>CAIQBN010000245.1 GCA_903870065.1 uncultured beta proteobacterium
CTAGCGGCGCTTTTTCAAGGTGAACCTGCCACACGGGCAGGAAATCCAGGGCTTCCCCGGAATTCGAAGCCTGCTCCAGGGTGCGATACTGCGGCTCGTGTGCTTGAAAGGCCTATCCGTTTCTCATCATTTCATGTACTTATTGAAGTTATCAAGCGGTCAACTGAAGAGGAATCTAGGTTAAACATCATCGAGCCGGATCAATAGTTACACGCGCTGCCAGATGAGCACCATGATTGAGCCGCCACCATGCGGTTTTAAGCTCCGTTAAGACTTCGTCAAGCGCAACTCCGAGCAAACCGCTGCCCACGGCGGATTCGACCATTTCAAGTCCGTCAATGATCAATTTGAATAAGCTCATATAGCCTTTGGCAAGGCATAGCCTGAGATTAAATTTCAGCGAAATTTAAATAAATTCGTTAAAATTTGATAATTAATATCAATAAAACGTAGAATTTGTCTAAATACATTGGTGGCTACGATGGAAACAAATGAACGATTCGACCAACGACGATGCAAGCGCCTTGCGAAACCAGTTATTTCGCTACGCCCAGGAGTTGCAAAATTTGATGCAAGAACACAACGAGCTACAGCAGCGCCACTTAAAGATGCTGCAGTCGCGTGGTCGCACATTTTGGGGCAGCTTTTCGAATTCAAGTGCAGATGCGCTGCCCACAAAAACACACGCCACAAGCGCACCAGTCGCTCGATCAAACTCAAGAAAAAGCCTTGACGAGGTGCCACTGACCTGGCGCGCAATCAGCACCGATGTGGTTCATTATTTTGCCCTGCATTTATGCATCCGTTTCTCCTTCTGGAACTTCTTCAATCGAGGTAGATTTATGAAAAAAATGGGCTTTACGCTCTTGGGGCTTGCGCCGGTAGCTACTTTTTCGATAGCGGCCGATGCGCATGGCGACAAGGAAAGCAAGGAAGATAGCGAGCGGCATCGGGCCATCGCCGCAGCGCACGAGGCTGCCGCTAAGTGCCTGGAGTCCGGCAAAGGAGACGGCCTGTTACAAGGAACTCGAAAAAGCCTGCAAAGGTATTGTCCTCGGCAAGTTTTGTGGGCTCAAGCACCAACACTGATGCACGCAGCAGTGCTGACCCAATGACCGCAATGATGAGCGACGGGGTGTTTGCCTGGTGATGGTGGTGGATGACCGGGACATCAACCGCAAGCTTCTGGAGACGTACCTTGTTCGGGGCGGCTATCGCGCGGTGTTGGCTGCGAGTGGAGCGATTGCCCTGGAATTGGTCAAGCAAGACAGACCGCAATTGATCCTGCTCGATGTCCGCATGCCGGATATGGATGGCTATGCGGTTTGCCAGGCACTCAAAAAGGACTCTGAGACCAAGGACATTCCGGTCATTTTCATTACCGCAGAAAACACGGCCGAGGCTGAGAAGCAGGCATTCGCCGCCGGCGGCGCCGATTTCATCTCGCGGCCGTCGCACCGTGAAGTGACGCTGGCGAGAGTCAAGACCCATGTGGATACCTACGCGCAACGCAGAAGTTTGGAGGGCATGTTCCGCGATGTTCTGGAGTTTGCACCGGATGCTTTTGTACTGACCGATGTGCAAGGGAAAATTGTTCAGATCAACGCGTGCGCTGAGCGTATGTTTGGTTACGTGCGGCGCGAACTACAGCAGTTTTCACTGGAGCATCTGCTGCCTCAGAACCTGCAGGACGGGTATTCCACGGCTGAGGGACGACGCAAGGATGGCTCCATTTTTCCTGCGGAAGTAAGTTTCGCGCCCTTGCAGACAAATCGTGGCATTCTCAACATGGCAGTCATCCGGGATGTGAGTCTGCGCTGATTGAATCAACCTAGCCTGGAAATTATGTATAAAAATAGCCTTCAGGCCTCATGCGCATTGCGTAGCAAGCTATTAATAATAGAGCAGTTTTGGAGCGCAACAGCATGACTCCTGACACCAAACTGCATCTGTTGAGGCGATGGCTGTTCGCTTGGCTGCTGCTGGCTGGCCAGGCACTTGCCGCGCAGAACGTGCTTGATGTCACGCAGGTGAACCAGGAAGCCGTTTCGTTGACGGGCTACTTTGCGGTTCTGGAAGACCCCTCGGCCACACTGACCCTGGCCGATGTGAGTCAGCCCGGGTTTACCGAGCGCTTCCAAAGCGAGCAGGCAACGGGCCAGGCCTTGGGGTTAGGCTTTACCCGCTCAGCCATCTGGCTGCGCCTGCATGTCAAGAACCCCGGCGACCAACCGGTTGAGCTTGTGTTGGAGATCGCCTACGCATTGCTGGGCAGTGTGGACTTTTACCAGCCGTACGGGTCCGGCTACCGGAGCATTGAGGTGGGCTATTTGCGGCCCCCAACAGCGCGGGCCTTGACCAGCCGCTTCATCGCGTTGCCGGTGTCCCTGCCCGCCGGGGCCGATCAGCAACTGTACTTGCGCGTTCAAACGCCCAACTCCGTGAATATTCCGGCCACGCTGTGGACGTCCGAGGCCTTTCACGCCCGTGAGCCGGCGGACTATACGCTGCAGGCGCTGTACTTTGGCATTGTGCTGGCGCTGGGCATTTACAACCTGATGCTGTACCTGGCGCTGCGGGAGTTCAACTACTTGCTCTACGTCCTTGTCACCCTTGGCGTGGCACTGGGTTTGGCCACCTTTACCGGCATGGGCAGCACATTCGGTTGGGGGTTCGCTCCGTACTGGACAAAAATCGGCGTCAATGTTCCCGCCGCGCTGGCGTCAGTCGCCTTGTTGATTCTTTCCCGGCGCCTGTTGGCCACACCGCAGTCGGTGCCACGCCTGGACCCGTGGCTCAAGCGATGCATGGCGGCCAATGCGGTCTTCGCCTTTCTGTTGATGGTCTGGTTTCAGGAAGTCAATCCGCACTTTATCGTCCTGAGCCTGGTGAGCACCCTGTTGATATGGGTCACCGCTGTGGTGTCTGCCGCGAAGGGCGAGCGCAGCGCCTATTACTTTTTAGCGGCTTTTTCGGTGCTGTTGCTGGCCAACGTGGCAAACCACCTGCGCAATCTGGGGCTGCTTCCGACCCATTTTTTGACCAGCGATGGCTTGCAACTCGGCTCGGTGCTTGAAATGATGTTGCTGTCGCTGGCGTTGGCGGACCGCTTCAATGTGTTGCGCCGTGAAAAAATTGCGGTTCAAAAGGAAGCGCTGCAGGTACAGGGCGAAATGCTGGCAAAGCTGCAGGAGTCCGAGCAACTGCTGGAAAGCCGGGTGCAGGAACGCACCGCACAACTGCAAGACAACCTGGCGACTTTGCGCCTGCGCGAACACGCCCTGAACCAGATCTCCCAGGGGGTAATGATTGCCAACGCCGAACGGGTACTGACCGATGTCAACGACGCTGTGCAACAGATCACCGGTTATGCGCGGGAGGAGTTGGTTGGCAGGCCCTGCAGATTGCTTCAGGGGCCAGATACCGACCCGCAGACGGTGCAGCGCGTGCGCACAGCGCTCAATGCGGCACAACCGTTTTATGGCGAGATACTCAACTACCGCAAAGACGGAACACCGTTCTGGAACGAGCTCTCCATCATCCCGGTGTTCGACGCTGCCGGTGCTGGCCAAGCACGGCGTGCAGATGACCCTGGTGGGCGATGGACAGCAGGCGCTGGATGCACTCATGGTGGATCAGCCCGTCATCCCGTTTGACCTGGTTCTGATGGACCTGCAGATGCCGGTGCTGGATGGTTGCAGCGCAACCCGCCAACTGCGGGCCTGGGA
>CAIQBN010000246.1 GCA_903870065.1 uncultured beta proteobacterium
ATGAACTCTTTAGTGATGCGAATAGTCAATTGACTGTCGTTCATGCAATGTCATATCATTGGCGATATGACGAAATTACGTGTGGTGTTGGACACCAATGTGCTGGTGGCGGCAGCGCGAAGCCGCAACGGTGCATCATTTGCGCTGCTGACGGCATTGCGCCACGATCAGTTCCGGTTGCTGGCTTCGGTACCCCTATTTTTGGAATATGAAGCGGTCTTGAAACGACCCGAGCAACTAGCTGCAGGCCGACGCAGCCTGGCTATGGTCAATGCTTTTCTGGACGCCCTCGCGTTGCGGCTTGAGCCAGTGTCCATGTTCTACCTTTGGCGGCCGCAACTGCGTGATGCAGCAGACGAAATGGTGCTTGAAACGGCGTTGAATGGCAGGGCCGATGCGTTGGTGACTTTCAACATTGGCGACTTCAAGGCCGCTGAAAAATTTGCGCTTCCGGTGATCGATCCGGCGGCATTTTTACAACTGCTTAGGCATGGAGAAAATTGATGTCGAATTATGCGTTGCGGGTTCCGGAGTCGCTGTTTGCTTACGCCCGCCAAGTGGCGGAGGAAGAAAAGGTGTCGATGAACCAGTTCTTTGTGACTGCCATTGCTGAAAAGGTGGCGGCGCTGAAGACCGAGGCCTATTTTAAGGAGCGGCAAGCACGTGGTGATCTGGCCGGCTTCGACGCCTGGCTGGCAGCCAGTCCGGATGGTGCGCCGGAGCCCGGCGATGAGGTGCCTGTTTGACGAACTTTGGACCATGCCAAGCCAGCGGTTGAAGGGCTACCAAACCCGCATCAATGCCATTCTGCGCGCGGCCATGTCTGAAAAGCACGGGGCGCCTTATCGCCGTTACTGACCCCATCTCACTGCCTCGAGTCAAAAACTCCCGCAATTTCCGCACCAGTGCGCAGCTTTGCTTATCCATGAAGACATCAAAATACGGCCACGGCGCGTGACGATCCGTATCAGCCGCTGACCGATCTCCCGCATCTGAACATTTCAATTGACCGGGCCTTACGTTTTCAATTAGCTGATGCAAAGCCCTCCCGTTTTAACGACCACCCAGGTGCTGCCGCGCTTGGCTGCAGGCCAGCCTGCAAGCCAGTTCGGCCGACACCCCAGCGGGGTTATTACAGAGGCCGAGGTCAAAGCCTCTGGCACGGTGCGAACGGACGATTTCCGGGGATGGGTTTACCTGCTGGGTGGTGCTGTACGACACCGGGGCCAATGGCGACATGGATACGCTTGAGCAATGGCTGGCTTCGTTCTGACCGATGCCAGCCCGCTCATCGGGGGTGGCGAAGTCAAGTGGCCGGAGGTGGGTGAAAGCTAAGCTAAGCTGGGTGGGCTTGAGCCCTCGTGCAATATGCGCTAGTAGCTATCGTTGTTATAGCGTTTGCGTGCTGGCGGCAATCATTCTACAATTCAGATAGTCAATATCTAATTTGTAAACATGATTCCTCGCGCTGCCACGGTCACCCTGCAAAGTCTTGCCAAAGGCTTCCCGATCGTGGCCATTACCGGGCCGCGGCAGTCTGGCAAGACCACGCTGGCGCGCAGCACTTTCCCCAACAAGCCCTATGTGTCGCTGGAAGATCTGGACACCCGCGCTTTTGCCGACGAAGACCCGCGTGGCTTTCTTGCCCGTTTTGCGGATGGCGCCATTGTGGACGAGGCACAGCGTTGCCCGGCCTTGTTTTCTTACCTTCAGACCCGCGTCGATGCCCAGCAACAGTTGGGCGAGTTTGTTTTGACCGGGTCGCAGCAATTTGGCTTGCTGTCGGGCATTACGCAAAGCCTGGCCGGTCGGGTGGGGTTGGTGCAACTGCTACCGTTTTCCGTGCAAGAGCTACAGCAGGCCGAGGTAGCGATCCCCAGCCTGGACGCGTTGCTGTGGCGTGGACAATACCCGGCGCTGTACGACCGTGCGCTGGCGCCGTCGCAGTGGTTTGCCAACTACGTCACGACCTATGTGGAGCGCGATGTGCGCCAAATCATCGAGGTGCAAAACCTCAGCCTGTTCCAGCGCTTTCTCAAGATGTGCGCTGCGCGCTGCGGGCAACTGCTCAATATGACCAGCATGGCCAATGACTGCGGCGTGTCGTACAAAACCATCGGGGCATGGCTGTCGGTATTGGAAGCGGGCTATGTAGTGTTTTTGCTGCAGCCGCACCACCAGAACTTTGGCAAGCGCCTGGTCAAAACGCCCAAGCTGTATTTTTATGACACGGGCCTGGCCGCCTATTTGCTGGGCATTGCCGATGCAGACCACCTGGCCATTCACGCAGCCCGCGGTGCCTTGTTCGAGAATTTGGTCATCGGCGAACACCTGAAGCAGCGGTTTAACCTGGGGTTGCCATCCAACCTCTATTTCTGGCGCAACAACACCGGCGAAGAAGTGGACCTGGTGCTGGAAGAAGGCGGAAAACTGCAGCCGATCGAAATCAAATCAGGCCAGACCTTCCATGCGAACTTTTTGGACGGCTTGAACAAGTGGACCCGTTATGCGGGCGATGCCGCTTTGCCCCCGCGCCTGGTCTATGGCGGGGAAGACAGCATGGTGCGCAGCGGCGTTGCGGTGCAGTCATGGCGACACATGCAAGGCGACTTAAGTGCCCCCGCCCAATCGCTCAATCAGCACTCAAACCCACCTTCACACACAGCCGATAGCCTTGTCCGCGAATGGCCTTGATGGTGGTGTCTTCAGCGCCGCACTGCTGCAACTTCTTGCGCAGGCGCACGATCTGAACTTCAAGGGCTTTTTTGCTGGCCTCGCAGACTTCCTTGGCGGTGACGGCAATGAGCTGCCAGCTCTCCATTTGTTGGTCTTTAGCGCGGACAAACGCCACCAGCATCGCCGCTTCGTGACCTGACAAGCCGACCTTGCCCTGAGGCCCCTGCAATGTAAGGGCGCTCAAGCTGACGGTGAATGCACTGTCTGCCGGCTCACCGGGTTTAATGCGCCGGGTGAGTGCGCGCACTGCCGCAATCAACTCTTCAGCTGAGGTGGGCTTCGTGAGGTAAATGTCGGCACCACTGTCATACCCTGCCATACGGTCACGCACCTGGTTGCGCGCGGTGACCATAATGATGCCGATGTCGGGCTGCGCTGCCCGGATGCGCGCTGCCAGGCTCATGCCGTCTTCCCCCGGCAGGTTAAGGTCGATGACCAGCAAATCGATTGGGAACAGACCCGGTTCGTCGGGTAATGCCTCTGCACAGTCGACACCGCGCACATTGTGGCCACGCTGGCTGAGCGCTTCCACCGTCACATCACGCAGCGCATCGTGGTCTTCCACGACCATGATGTTCAATGGGCTGACCATCGTGCAGACTCCGGGGCGGGTTTGAAGTTCATATTCGGCACAAGAATAGCCCTAGCGGATTTGCGAAGCCTACCAAAGCCTACCGCTTGCCAATCAGACAGGAATCCAAAGCTCAAACCGTACCTGGTCAGGTGCCTGAGCAAGGCGCACCCAACCGCCGAGTTGGCGGGCGATGCTGCGCACCAGGAACAGGCCAAGCCCCGAACCGGTTTTGCTGTGCGCGCCTGGACTTCGATAGTACTTTCTGAAAATTTGTGTGACATCGGGCATGCCGGCACTTCCCGGCGCATTGGTCACCGCCAGCAACAGACCCGCACGGCGCTTGTGTTTCTCATTGCGGGCCACGATTTGAACTGTGCTGCCAGCAAGTGCGTATTTGAGAGCGTTGTCAATTAGGTTGCTAATCGCAATGCGCAGCAATTGGGTGTCAGTCGAAAAAACCGGAACCCCCTGGGCGCGGACTTCCAGTCGCTGCGCGTCCACGCTGGCGAACTGCAGTTCGGACAAAAGATCCGCAACCTGGCAGGCTTGCCGCGCCAGAACATAGTGACGTTGCTGCAAACGGTCCACCTGCAGGCAGCGATCAACAATACTGTCCATGTCTTGCACAGCCTGCTGGGAATGTGCACGTGTGCGCGCCGTCAGCGCACCTTCACGCTCGAGTCCCATGCGCAGCACGGACAGCGGTGTCTTAAGTTCGTGACTCAACATGGATAAAAATCGGTCCTTTTCGTCCAACCGGATAGTTTCAACCGTCAGCAGTGTCGCCAGTGTAAGAACCGCCATCAGAACGATCAGCACGGCCATCGCAGGCCAACGCAGTCGGACATGAACACTTGCCCGCAAATCCGATTCTGAAAACCCGGTCACCATGACCAATGGCAGGTCACCCACTTTTTTATATGCAAACACCCGCGACACCTGGTCGACCATGCTGGTGCTTTTATAAGTTCCGGACGGCTTTTGTGCCAGAGCGTCCCACAAGCGAGACTCTACTGGCATCTGCCATCGCTCTTCCAAAGGCGCAGGGGAGCGGGCCCGCAGTTTCTTATCCAAGGTTCCCAAGAGGGATGAAATACTCTGACCGCCCATTGCGAGTTCACTGTAGTAACTTGAAAACGCCTGCGGATTCACCGTTACCAAAATCACCCCGCCAAAGCTACCATCGGGATTCCCTACGCGGTGGGCAACCCGAAAATGAAACTTGCCAGTGACACGGCCACTTTCCACCCCACCAATAAAAATTTGATCGTCGGGGGTAGTTTGAAAGTAGCGAAAGTAGTCACGGTCGTCAACGGTTCGTCCGACCGCCGCCGGATCATGCGAAATTGAAATTTGCCCCTGCGCGGTGATCAGATACACATTGTCAATCGTGAATTTGTCAAATGGCAAAGTGCGGATAAACGACTCAGTTTCAGAGATTGAAGCGGTTCGAAGGTAGAAACCCCGCACCGCATGCAAAAGGGTGTCTACCTGGGCCATCACCTGCAATGTGTGATGAACAAACGCATCATTGGCGAGTTCAGTCATACGCGTCAGCCGCATCTCCTCTTCCTGAAAGGAGTTGGCGTAAAACAAGCCCGCTACACTGACCATCCCCATGACAAAAATCAGCACAGTTGCCCAGAGCAAGACCAGCTTGTTTCTGAAATAGTTGACTAGGCTGAACACCACCGCAGCACCATGCGTGTCAACCCGACGCTCAGCCGCTGGACGACTCAATTCGATCCAAATGACAGATGCAACAATCATGGATACCATGACGATGTACCAAAACACCGTGACCCAGGTTGTGGGGTTGGCGCCGCGCAATGCGTCAGACGGCGCTTGGACAAGCAGTGCAAACACACCGCGCACTGCCATCCATAGTACGGAAACAGCAAACAACAGCGCCAGTACCCAAATTGCCGAGCCGAACCGCTGCCGGCTTGCGGCACGCCAAATCGCCATCACAGCACGCGAATTCACGATTGCTGCGGCAAAGGAGAAAACCGCGGTGCGGTAGTGTCCATCGGGCTCAATCAAGCCCCAATACCAAAAGGGAACCGCAGTCAATGCGACCACGCTCCAGCTGAATCGGTCTTGAGTTGCGGGACTCTGCTGACAATAGGCGACGATGCCAGACACCATGACCACGCCGGCACTCAGCAGCAGCATGTTGGTCCCCACAACGGTCGCCACCGGAGGGAACAGCGGCCCGACACCGGACACCGTAAAGCCCACCGCCAGCAACACGAGCGCAATGGCACTGCTTTTTAGCAAGCGGGTGCCAGGATGAAAGTGGGCAAACCCCACCAGTAACAACGACAGACTGACACTAAGGCCGCCTGCAATAAGGTAGAGCGTGAGAGTAGTCAGATTCAGCATGTCCACTGCGCGCAGCCAATACAGCTGCTAATGAACTGCCGCTTGCTCAAAGACAAGCAGCGGTGAGTGCAAAGTCGTGCAAGTGCCCCAAATTAACCAGTTGCCCACCCGTAGCCGCGCCCAGCGCAAGTAATCGCTGCTCCGGCCAGGTGCTTGCCAGATGGTTGGCCGCCGCACCGCTGCCATAACTGCGAACGTAATACGGTGCCAACCGCTGCGACGTTCCAGCCGGTGAGAACAGGCTGGGGAAGGTGCGCTCGGCCCAGCCGAAAATGCACGCCGTGGCGGATTCGGAACGGGTCTGTGCAAAAGCTTGTAATGCATCAGACTTGGGACTCGTGGTCTGAGTAATCAGCTCGAGCGCGCCCCACCGGCCAAAGCGGCTGGCACTGCCGACATCGCTGAAATGCATAAACAGGCCGCCGCCAGCAGTTGCCCACTCCTGCAAATAGGCGGCATACAAGGTGCCCATGCGTGCATCGCGGTTGGCCGCGTCCATCAGGGTATTGATCGCAGAATTGTTTGCCGGTTCGCCTACACCCACCAGATGTTGGCCGCCCTCATAGGCCAGCATGGCAATATTTTGCTGTTTGGCCAAAACCGCATGGGCGCTGATGCGGCTGCGCACAATCGGCATACCCGACAGCCCCTCGTACTTCAGTTCGGTGCCGGTGTTCATTTCGTTGAACAATCGGTTCAAGCCGCCGTCGGCCTCCTTGGTCCAGCCAGCAACCGTTGCCTCGAATTGGGGCAATCCAATGTGGTCGCCTACATAGGGCGCAATGGCCAAGCCGTATATGCCCTTGCTGCGACAGGGTGCCAGCGCCGATAGCGGACAGTTCAGCGCCGTCTCGGCGATATAGCTGTTGGCCGCTTGACCGGCCATGACGCAGCGCACACGATCTGCATGTGATCCAAATGCAGTGCGCCAGAGCTGGCAAATTTGAGCCGTTCGCTCACCAAACCGGTTCAGGCGTTTGTCAAAATCGCTGCCCGCACGCCCGGCGTACTGTGCAACACCCTGGTCATTGATGAGCAGCCCCTGCGAGAACTGATCGTTCCAGATCTCATTGCTGTATTCCACATAAACCGGCAGCGTGGCAGCCAGCCGATCACGC
>CAIQBN010000247.1 GCA_903870065.1 uncultured beta proteobacterium
ATCTCACTCGGGAACTGCAAGACCATGTCAAAAGCCTGTTAGCTCCCTACGAGTACCCCAAGGAAGTCGAATTTGTCGATGCATTACCCATGACAACTACGGGCAAGGTGCAGCGACGCTTCCTGCGCCAGCAAGAAGAAGTCCGGGCCCGCCAACGCGGGGTTATTGCGTGAGCTACGCATTGCACTGCCGGTGGCTCGAGGTTTGGCGCGGACTGAGCTAACAGCGTACCGGCGGGTTTACTGATCTTCGCACCGGTGCCGGTTGTTGGTACGATGGCAACCCCAACAATCTGGAGACTGCTGCATGACCATTCGCCATCCGTTCAAACGCCAGGCCATCCGACTGGCCATCGGTGCCACCTTGTCCTTGCTGGCGGGCTGGTCCGGTCAGGCCCTGGCGCAGGCGTACCCTGCCAAACCGCTCAAATTCATCGTGCCTTTTTCTGCCGGTAGTGCCACCGACGCGGTGGGCCGTATCGTGGCCCAGGCCATGGGCGAGGCGCTGGGCCAGTCGATCAGCGTGGAAAACAAGGCAGGTGCCAATGGCATTCTGGGGGCAGAGGCCGTCAAGGCCTCTGCGGCGGACGGGTACACCTTTTTGGTGACCACCAGCACCACGCAGGCAGCCAATGTGAGTCTTTACAAAAAGCTGTCGTACGACCCGGTGAAGGACTTTACGCCCATCGGCAAGATCGGCGAGACCTGCTTTATTCTGATGGTGCAGGCCGACTTTCCAGCCAAAGACATGAAAGAGTTCATCGCCTTCGGCAAGGCGAATCCGGGCAAGCTGGCCTATGGCCACGGCTCGTCGGGTTCGCTGGTGTCCGCCGCGCTGCTGGGCCAGATGGCCGGGCTGGATTTCCTGAGTGTGCCCTATAAGAGCATTCCACCGGCCCTGACCGACTTGTTGGGTGGCAACCTGCAGTTTGCGTTTGCCGATGTCGGCAACGCCGTGTCGCAAATGAACGGAGGCCGGTTGCGCGGCCTCGGCGTCACCACCGCCAAGCGGGCCGGCAAGGCGCCGCAGGTGCCACCGATTGGCGACACGGTGAAAGATTACGCCATGGGCGCCTGGTTCGGTCTGATGGCGCCGGCCAATTTGCCCGCTGAAGTCAAGGCCAAGGTCGCAACCGCATTTACCGCCATCATGGCCAAGCCCGAGGTGCGTGAGAAGATTGCCGGGGTCGGGATTGACGTGGACTACCAAGACGCCGCGCAACTGGCCAAGACCATTGAAGCTGAAATCAAAAAGTGGGCACTTTGGGTCAAAGCTGCGAACATTACACCAGAATAGGCCTCTAGCCCTCGCCGATAGTGCGTAGAAAGCTATTTTATTGATAGCATCGGATGACCGCTATATTAAACACCGGGGCACTGGAGGGCTACCGCGTTATCGACATGACCGGTGTTGTCTTAGGCCCGTATGCCACCCAGATTTTGGGTGACTATGGTGCAGACGTCATCAAGATCGAGCCGCCCGGCGGCGACATCATGCGCCACGCCGGGCCAATGCAACACCCCGGCATGGGCCACATCTTCATCAACGCCAATCGCAACAAGCGCTCGGTGGTGTTGGACCTGAAAGAGCCGGATGACCGCACCACCTTGCTGCAACTGTGCGCCACCGCCGACGTGTTGGCCTACAACATCCGCCCGGCCAGCATGGCGCGCCTGGGGCTGTCATGGGAGGCCGTGAAGGCGGTCAACTCGCGCATCGTCTACTGCGGCGCCTATGGCTACAGCGAAGGTGG
>CAIQBN010000248.1 GCA_903870065.1 uncultured beta proteobacterium
CCCAGGCCTGTGCCACAGGCTGCACCAGATCAATGGCTTCCTCAACCTTTTTGACATCGTTCCTGAGGTTGGCTTCAGTCAAAATCAATATGCAGTAGTCATACAAACCACGCAGGTTGGCAGCCAATTCGCCTCCCTTGGCATCATTGAGGCCGGCCTTCAGGCCCTCTTCAATCAGGCGAACCGCACGCACAATGGCTTTGCCTTTGCCGGGAATGTCACCCGCCTGAATGGAGAGCTTGGCCGCTCCCAGGGACTGCAAAAGCGCCTGGTACAGGAGCCCGACCAATTGGTGCGGGTCGGCGCCTGCGACAGCGGTTTCAACACCCACGCTCCGATATGCATTGGCTGACCGCATATTGACTGATGTGTACATTTTGAACCTCGTTTTAACTGCTTGATACAGTATTTATCGGCTAACCTGCGAGGAACTCAAGGGTGTTAAAGCCGTAAACGCATAAAGACGGTTAACTCGTCTTGTTCCACTGGGCCAATTGGGCGGTTACATAAGAGCTCAGTCCGCTCATTTTTGCCATTTGCGCATCCAGAGCGGAATATTGCTTGCGCAATTGCTTTTCAACCCTGCTCGCCCTCTCCAACACACGGTCCTGATCGTCGCCATTGCGGCTAATCGATGCTTGCAATGCGGTTGACTTATTGCTTACCGTACCGTCTGCCGCAATCAATCCTTTTGCAAAATCTCTGAGCTTCAACGCAAAGCCATTGGTTGCACTATCGGAATTGTCAGTCGTGAACAGCTTTTGCAAATTGGCCATGTCTTTCATTGCTGTGTTCAGATTGTCGGTGCGCCCCGTACCCTGAACCTCGGTTATCAGCTTGAGTGACCCATCCGTCTGCTGTTGCAGACCAACATTGGTCAGCCGAGTAAAGGTCGATCCCGCACTCTCGGACCCTACAATTTTCCGCATCAAGGCTTGCAGTCCAACTGTGGTGGAGTCCCCCTGCAAAACGCCCGACTTACCGCCGGAAACGTACTTTGTTGAATCGGCCAAGGTTTTGTTTAAGGCAGTGTAGGCGTCTGCAAAGGCCTGAATGTTCTTTTGGATGGTGGTTTTATCCTGGATTACCGCAATTTGCACAGGTGAACCTACACCGGTTGTCTGCAATAAATTGATCGTGACACCTGTCACGACATTGGCCACCGTATTGGTTGCAGACTCAATAGCAACGCCATTGATCTTGAACTGGGCATTCAGTCCGGTTTGGCTTGACTCCATGCCAGAAGCCGATTCAGACCCGTTGTTCAGGGCAGTGAATGACAGGCTGTCCAATCCTGCGAAACCACTGTCGGAGGCAATGGAGAATCCGGCATCGCTCCCTGATGTGGTCGACTGAAACGAGAGACGTTCCATGCCACCGCTGTTGAGCACGGTGGCCTTGACTCCAGCATTTGCTGCGTTGATGGCGCTGGCGATTTGAGCGTAGGTGTCGGTTTCATTCACATTGACCGTCACACCGGCCGCAGAGCCGGGAACAAACGGCCCCAACCCGGCCCCACCCCAACTGCCCAGTTGAATAGTCAACGTGCCGGTTCCAGCGCCGGCGCCGATGGGTGTGCCGACCGCAATGCTTCGGGAAGCCGTGGTTTGGGTCTTTGCGAGGCGGGTCACATCCAGTCCGAACTCGGTCGATGCAGCTGTGGAGTCTGCACTGACGGTCGCCGCCGTTGTATTGGATGAGGTCGCTGCCTGGGCTGACCAGCTGCTTGCGCTGGCTAAGATGGTTGCCGCATCTTGCAGCGCGGAAACCTGCGACTTTATCGTCCCATATGCAGACACCTGGGACTGCAACGTCGTAGCCTTGGTCTGCAGGTTCTTCAGGGGTTGCTTTTCGATGGCAACCAACTGTGTGACGATGCTGTTGACGTCAAGTCCACTACCGATACCTTGCGATGAAATTGCCATGATCGACTCCTATCCCCGCTTTATACCGCTACATCACGCATTGATAAACGCAGAAAAGCGGCGTTGACCAAAGTCAATCGCCGCTGTAGCAAGCGGAGACCTTTCGGTCTCCGCTAACCAGCCTCTTTTACCGCAGCAGAGCCAGCACACCGTTGGGACCCTGATTGGCCTGTGCCACCATCGCTGTTCCAGCTTGTTGCAGCACCTGGGCCCGTGTCAAATTCGCTGTCTCGGTAGCGTAGTCTGCATCCACAATCCGTCCGCGTGCTGATGCAGAATTTTCTGCGGCTGTTCGCAAGTTCGCAATTACCGTGTCAAATCGATTTTGCGAAGCACCCCAAGTGGCACGCAAGGTGGTGACCGCGCCAATGTCCACATCCAGCTTGGCAAGTTCGGCATTGGCGGTTACTGTGGTAGCGCCAAGCGTAGTCGAAGTGCCAGTGTAGGCAGCACCCTGAACTCCGATTTGATCGCCCGTATTCGCGCCGACTTGGAAGGTAAACAGGGTCGCTGCGATCACGGCAGCGCCATTGAACAGGGTAGCTGTTGTGACCCGTGTGTTTTCCGCTGCAAGCAGAGCAAATTCTTGCTCCATGGAAGCCACGTCGGTCGTCGTATTGGAACCGTTGGATGCCTGCACAGCCAGTTCACGCATGCGCTGCAAATTGTTTGAAATCGCACCCAACGCACCTTCCGCTGTTGCAGCGAGCGAAATCGCATCGTTGGCATTGCGGATGGCAACGTTCATGCCGCGGGTTTGTGCATCCATGCGTTCGGCGATCGCCAGACCAGCAGCATCATCCTTGGCGCCGTTGACACGCATGCCAGAGGACAGGCGCTCCATTGAAACATTCAGGGACTTTGCCGAAGCTGACAAATTGCGTTGTGCATTGATTGAAGCAACATTGGTGTTAATAGTTGACATTTTGATTCTCCTAAAGATCGTTACAACCAGGCATCTCTGCCCTTTACATAGCCAACCCCAGGGTTGGTTGCCATGACCGGGGCATCCCGTGAGACGCCTTCTGGTCGACGAGCCCTTGAACCAGAACCCGTTGGA
>CAIQBN010000249.1 GCA_903870065.1 uncultured beta proteobacterium
GCTTTTCATAATCCAGAATGGCGTGCAGGTCGGTACCGTGCAGTTCAGATGTTTGCAGCCGGCCCAGCCAATAGCTGTTTTCGCGCAAAACCTGGCGGTTTCGGGTCAGCCAGTTTTGCTTGACCTTGGCCAGATCACCCGCCTGAGGACCGTCATCGTGTATTTTTTGAATCTCGCCAAAGGCGGCAGCAATCACTTTGTCGACATTTTCGGGCGCACACGGCAAAGACAAACCAAGGTGGTAATAGCCGTAGGGGTCGCGCACCAAGGCACCACCCATGCCACCACCATAAATCAGCGTCAGCTTTTCGCGCAAGACCTCAATGATTTTGATATTGATGACTTCGATCAGGGCTTTCAGGCGCAACGCCTCTTCTTCTGAGTATTCGGCTTTGCCCGTAAACAGGACCGACACGTTGCTCTTGGGCTCGCTGCCGCTGCGCACCTCCTTCTTCACCACGCCGCTGACCGGACGCACACCCAAATCGATATAAGAAACCGGCAATTCCGGTGTCGGCAGACTGGCCACATAACGCTCAATCAAAGGCTTGATGCCCTCAGGGGTAAAGCTGCCAACAAAGACAAAGGTCATGCCCCGCGCACTGGAGAACCGTTCTTCGTAAATGGCGCGGCTGCGCTCTGCGCTGAGTTGCTCAAAATTCGACGGGCGTGCAGTGAGCCACAGGCGCGGGTGATTGTCAAAAGCATTGCTTTGAACGGCATCGGCAAAAACCGACTCCGGACGCGCCATGGCGTTTTTCGCTGCGTCCTGAGACCGGCTTACAAAAGACTGAAACAAGGCGGGGTCAACCCGGGTAGTGCCAAATTTCAGACTGAGAACCTGCAGCATGGATTCCAGGTCGGCCAGACTTGAGGACGCACTCACGACATCGTTGAGTGTGGTTAATGCGGTGTTGACTGACAAAACCTTGCCTGCCAGCATTTTTTGCAAATCAGTTGGCGCAAACTCCCCCAGACCCATAGCGGCCACAGCAGCGCTGGCATAACCGGCGTTGTACTTGTCGGCCAGCCCAAAGCGGGACTGACCGCCAAACCGGCTCGCGCCCATCACGATTTCATCATTCTTGAAGTCAGTGGGTTTGAGCAAGACCTTGACCCCATTGGAGAGATCCCACTCGGTGACACCGAGTCGTGCATGGTTTCGCTGCGCAACAACCTGCCCCGCCACTGGCAACTTCTCCAGCAAGGCTGTTGCCAACTTACTTTCAACCCTGGCGGACACGGTTTGTTGCTCGGCGCGAACCACCTGCGCCAACAAATCAGACTCTGCCGGCACGCCTCCGTCGGGCTTGTCATTGCCAGCATATGCCACCAATTTGATCGCCTTTTGCGGGATTGCCGCTTTGGCGAAACGGTTGACGTCATCAAGCCCTATGGTGGGCAACAGCGCCCGGGTATAGGCCAGCGCGTTATCGATGCCGGGAATGGTCTCTTCTTCCAGGAAGTGCCGCAGATACTCCGCAGCGTAGCGGGCCGAATCGGTCTTTTCACGCTCTGCCTGCACCTTTTCCGTCGCGCGCAGCAAATCCTTCTTGCTGCGTTCCAATTCCGCTTCACTAAAGCCAAACTGGCGCGCACGCTCGTTTTCCTGCACCAGCGCATCCGCTGCCGGAGCCGCTCCCTGCCGACCCAGCTGGGCACTGGAATTGAAAGAACGGTAGCCCGGCACCAGACGGCTGACCCCGCTGCCGCCCCACACGAAGGGCGGGGTCTCCTGCTGCGTCATTTCCTGCATGCGCTGACTCAGCATCGCGCCAAACAAGCGCTCCACCATCGCCTGCCGGAAGTCCCCCAGTGTGCGCACCACCGGCGCCGTCTGCACCGGGTAACGAATCATCATGGAGTTGCTCGTGGCCTCCTTATCGGTAACGACCACCGCTTCCGAGTCGGTGCGCGGGACAATGCTGGCATAGTTGCGCGGGCGCTCTGCTTGCGGGTTTTTCAGTTTTCCAAAGTGCGACTCCACCATAGCCTTCGCGGCGGCCACCTCAATGTCACCGACCACCACCACGGCCATCAGATTGGGGCGGTACCAGTCGCGGTAGAAGCGCTTGACGGCGTCATACCGGAAACCCTTAAGGCTGTCCTCGGTGCCAATTGGCAATCGCTTGGCGTACAGGGAGCCACTGAAAATTTTAGGCAGCAAAACTTTGTTCATCCGGTCCTGCGCACCCTTGCCAAGACGCAGTTCCTCCAAAACAATCGATCGCTCCAGATCAATGTCCGCATCGTTAAAACTCACACCCTGGGCCCAGTCTTCCAATACCAAAAAGGCCTTCTCAATATGTTCCGGCTTGTCGGTCGGAATGGGCAGTATGTAGACCGTCTCGTTAAAACCGGTGTAGGCATTCAGGTCAGCGCCGAACTTGAGCCCAATCGATTGCAGATAGGACACCAGTTCGTGCTTCTTGAAATGGGTCGAACCATTAAACGCCATATGCTCGGTAAAGTGCGCCAGCCCCAGCTGGTCTTCATCTTCCAGAATCGAGCCGGCTTTCACCACCAAGCGCAATTCCAGCCGCTTTTCGGGCCGACTGTTTTTCTGAATGAAATAGGTCAAGCCATTGGCCAGTTTGCCAACCGTCACCTGCGGACTGATTGGCAGCGACTGGGACAGATCAAGATCGGCCGACGCACTGCACATGGCGGCAAGTAAGGCACCAGTGAAGCACAAGTTGCGAAGAGATTGGACAAGCATGAGGGTTCAATTTGAATGGGGATGGGCAAGCTTAGCAGTAGATGAAGTTGGTCCGCTTCAGTGCGACAGTGCGTAGAATGCGGCGCACACCCCCCCTGTAAGCTCGAATCGGGAAAGCGTTGATGCAAAACAACCAGCCACAGTTCTCGCGCAATGTCTGGCTGACGGCCAGCATGCTAGTGGCCGTGGCCTTGTTATTTTTGGTCTATATCGCGCTGGAAAAACGGGTAGACGACGCCAGTGCAGTTCGCTTTCAGTCAATGCGCCTGGCAGAGGATTTGCGCCGTTCATCCGACGATCTGACGCGCATGGCACGCACCTATGTTGCCACCGGTGACCGCACTTTTAAAGAGATTTACCAGGAAATTCTGGACATCCGTAACGGAATCAAACCCAGGCCCATCGGATATGAAAACAGCTACTGGGACCACTTCGTAGCCGCCAAACCATCCACCCCAGAAGCCAAAGGTGAAACCATAAGCCTGTTGGACTTGATGCGTCAAGCCGGCTTTACTTCCGAGGAGTTTGACAAGTTGGCGCAGGCCAAGGCCAGTTCGGATGGCCTGGCGCGAATCGAAGTGGAGGCCATGACGCTGATCGCCGACCAGGGCCCACGGGCAATGGAAAACCGGGCCCGGGCCCTGGCGAATCTTCACGATGATCGGTATCACCAGCACAAGGCCGTGATCATGCGGCCCATTGCAGAGGTCAGCTCTATGGTGGAGGTTCGCACCCGCATGGCCGTTGAATCGGCCCAGTCCAGTGCCGCCATGGTGCGACTCGTGCTCGTGCTGCTGGGCCTGGGCAGCGCAGTCATGCTGGCCCGCATCAACAAGTCATTGCGCGTAACACTGGGCGCATCGCTCGACGCGATCCACGCCCACCTGACCCGTTTGGGCGAAGGCAACTTTTCAACTGAAATCACGGTGCCCCATGGCATGCAGGGCAGCGTGCTGGACAGTCTGTCTCAGACACAGACCAGCCTGCAGCACATGGATTCTGAGCGGCGCCTGGCGCTGGCGGCACGTCTGGAGTCTGCACGTGAGTCGCAGACGTTGATGGATGCCATCAACATGTATTCCATTGTCTCAATCGCCGATCCTGCCGGCAATATTACCTACGCCAACGAGATGTTCAGCCAGGTCAGCGGCTACACCAACGCTGAACTGATTGGACAAAACCACCGCATCGTCAAATCCGACGCCCAGCCCGATGGCTATTGGGAAACCGTCTGGAAAACCATTTCAAGTGGTTATGTGTGGCGCGGCGAAGTGTGCAACCGCGCCAAAGATGGGTCACCCTATTGGGTGGACACAGTCATTGCGCCATTTTTTGGCGACAGCGGCATTGAAAAATACATTTCCATCCGCACCGACGTATCCCAGAATAAACGCTTTCAGCAAACGCTGGATGCTGAGCGCCAGCGTCTGGTCAACATTATCAGCGGCACGCGCGCCGGCACCTGGGAGTGGAATTGCCAAACCGGCGCCGGCGTGGTGAATGCGCGCTGGGCCGAGATGATTGGCTATACGTTGGACGAGATCAATGGCGACCCAAATCGGGTGTGGCGCAATTCGCTGAACGCGGATGACCTTGTCATTGCCGGAGCCCATCTCAAAAGGCACCTGACTGGCGCGTCTGACATCTATGAGTTCGAGGGTCGCGTTCGCCACAAAGACGGACACTGGATCTGGCAGCTTACCCGTGGCAAGCTATTTTCTCGCACGCCTGACGGCAAGCCGGAGTGGATGTACGGCATTAATCTGGATATCACACACATCAAGCAGGCACAAGCCGAGCTCAAGGAATCAGAAACGGTGTTGCGCGACAGCGCGTCATTCATGGCCCGGGCCGGACGCATCGCCGGGATTGGGCGCTGGCAATACGACATGATCAAGGAAGAGGTCGAGTGGTCAGACCAGACCTGCCAAATCCACGATGTTGCCAATGGGCACACGCCCACTTTCCAGGAAGCAGTCGGATATTTTGCACCCGAAGCCCGCAACGATATTGAAGCAGCGCTTGCTGCAGCGATGAAAACCGGCAAGCCCTGGGACCTTGAGCTAAGGCTGATCACGGCCATGTCCCGCAGCATCTGGGTGCGCTGCGCGGGCGAATCCGAATACCGCGATGGCAAGCGCATCCGCCTGGTTGGGATTTTTCAGGACATCACGCAGCGCCGCAAGCTGGAAGAAGAAATCCGTCAGAAGAACGTTCTGATGGAAAACATCCTGATTAACATCCCGGTGGGCCTGAGCGTGATGGACCATCAACTCAATTTGGTGGTTGATAACCCGCTGTTCAGAACCTTGCTGGATTTTCCAGACAGCCTATTTGCCGCGGAAAAGGTCAAATTCGAGTCGATCATCCGTTTTAACGCCGAGCGTGGCGAATACGGTGATGGTGATCGCGATGCCATCGTTCAATCCATCGTGGCGAGGGCACGCATGGCAGAGGCACACCGTTTTCAGCGTCAGCGCGGCGACGGTCGAACACTGGAGGTGCGCGGTGCCCCGATGCCTGACGGTGGATTTGTTACCACCTACACCGACATTACGGACCTGACCCGTGCCACCCAGGCAGCCCAGGACGCATCGCGCTCGAAGAGCCAGTTTGTGGCCAATATGAGCCATGAAATACGCACCCCCATGAACGCTATCCTGGGCATGCTCAAGCTGCTTCACAACACCGACCTGACCGCACGGCAAATGGACTACGCCAGCAAGGCAGAGGGTGCTGCCAAGTCCCTGCTGGGCCTGCTCAACGATGTGCTCGACTTCTCCAAAATGGAGGCCGGCAAAATGGAGCTCGATCCGCAGGCGTTCCGCATGGACCATTTGCTGCGCGACCTGGCGGTCATTTTGTCTGCCAATTTGGGAACCAAGCCGATCGAAGTGTTGTTTGATGTCGATCCGACCTTGCCCCGGGTATTGTTGGGCGATGCAATGCGCTTGCAGCAGGTGTTGATCAATTTGGCCGGCAACGCCATCAAGTTCACCAATCAGGGCGAGGTGGTTGTCCAGTTCAAGGTACTGACGCGCACCGACACCCACACAACTCTGCGTATTGCAGTGCGCGACAGCGGAATTGGCATTGCGCCGGAAAATCAAAAGCACATTTTTGACGGGTTCTCGCAGGCAGAGGCGTCAACCACCAGACGATTTGGGGGAACCGGCCTGGGTCTTTCAATATGCAAGCGTCTGGTTGAATTGATGGGCGGCGCGTTGGTGCTGGACAGCGCGCTCGGTCAGGGAAGCACCTTTCATTTCACGCTCACCTTGGCCAGCGGTGAAAACGTTGGCGCCGGGGTCGAGCCGCCCCCGCCACGCCAGGCCATCGCGCTGCATGTTCTGGTGGTAGATGACAACACCGTGGCCCGGGATTTGATGGCGGCGATGGCCCAGTCGTGGGGCTGGCAGGTTGACGCCGCCAGTAGCGGAGCGCAGGCCCTGCAGCTCATTGAGCGCCGTGCCAGCGCCACGCTGCCGCCCTATGACGCACTGTTTGTGGACTGGCTGATGCCGGGAATGGACGGATGGGAAACCATTGAACGCATCGGGCAATTGGACGTGCAAGCGCAAAGCCCCATCACCGTGATGATCACCGCGCACGGCCGGGAGATGTTGGCCCAGCGCAAGGCACACGAGCAAGCCCGCTTGAATGCATTTCTGGTCAAACCGATTACGGCTTCCATGCTGTTCGACACCGTCGTAGACGCACGCGCGGGGCTGAGCAACTTGCGCGCCAAACCCCGCTCCGCCAATGCAAGCGCCGGACGCTTAGCTGGTATGCGACTGCTGGTTGTTGAAGACAATGTCATCAACCAACAAGTGGCGCGCGAGTTGTTGACAGGCGAGGGAGCACAGGTCGAAGTGGCGGGCAATGGCCAACTGGGCGTGGCCGCCATTAGCAGTGCTTCGCCGGCCTTCCACGCGGTACTGATGGACCTGCAGATGCCCGTAATGGATGGGTATGCAGCAACCCGTGCCATCCGGTCTGATTTGGGGCTTTTGCAGTTGCCCATCATTGCAATGACCGCCAACGCAATGGCGTCGGACCGGGACGCCTGCCTGCGCGCCGGCATGAACGACCATATCGGCAAGCCTTTTGACTTGCCCCATCTGATCGATGTGCTGTTGCAACACACCCGTCGCGCACGCCCGGCCCCTCCGCCGCCCGCGCAAGTTCGGGCGCCCGCGCCCACTATCACCCGAGCTGCACCAACCGACAGCGCCGGGCTGCCGCCCGTTGATTGCATCAACCCGGATGAAGCGATCGCGCGCCTCGGCGGCAATGCACGACTGTATTCAAGCGTGCTGGAGTCCTACCTGAGCGAGTTAAAGGATTTGCCCGAACAACTCGACGTCCTGCTCGCCGGCTCCGACCTGCAAGGGGCTGGCCGCCTGCTGCACACGCTCAAGGGGCTGTCCGCCACGGTGGGTGCCAGCTATTTGGCGGCGCTCACCAAGGGCATGGAAACCACTCTACGCAACGACCCCACAGCCCAGGAATTGGAGAGCCTGCGCATCCAGTTCAGACACACCGCCGATCGTACACAGACGATTTTGGAGCCTTTGGTAGCACTGCACGGACCCAGCACAACTGCTGCAATTGGTGTGGCGAGCAGCGCACCGGATTCAACCGATTGGACACAGGTGCAGCATGATCTTGACGAACTGCACGCCCTACTGCTGAACTCCGATCTGCAAGCACTGGAAATTCATTCACGGATGTTGATCAACCAGCCGCTGACCGCAGTGAATGGTTTTGACGCCCTGTCACACGCCATTGCCGGCTTTGACTTTGCCCAAGCAGCAGTGCATTGCGAGCAGTTGCTCAACACCCTGTGCGTCCGGCCAGGCTAGCTTCTCCCAGCAAGGGTCATCCTGATGTCTGAAACTCTCAACTCGCCGACAGCACCCGTCATCGAAGCGCATGCCCACCCCAACCAGTTTGCGCTGTTGCGCCAGCGACGGTTTGCTCCCTTTTTCTGGACCCAATTTGCTGGTGCAGCAAACGATAACCTGTTCAAGTTCGCATTCACCGTCATGGTGACTTACCAACTCAGCGTGGGCTGGTTGCCGCCGGCGATGGCGGGTCTGGTGATCGGGGCTCTGTTTATCCTGCCGTTTTTGCTTTTTTCGGCCACGGCGGGTCAACTCACCGACAAATATGACAAGACAGTGATGATCCGCTTTGTCAAAAACCTCGAGATCGTCATCATGGCGATTGCTGCCTACGGCTTTTTGCATGACCAGGTCGCGGTGTTGTTGCTGTGCAC
>CAIQBN010000250.1 GCA_903870065.1 uncultured beta proteobacterium
CGCTGCGATGCAGCAATTGCGCCAGTTCATGTAGCTGCGCTTAACATCAAGCCTGCCCAGACCTTGGTCTTCGGTTTGTTCTGCGACGGCCATGCTTGAAACTAAAGATCTTACGATTCGTTTTGGCGGGCATGTTGCAGTCAATTCGGTCAGTTGTCGGTTTGAACCTGGTACGTTGACTGCCATTGTTGGACCGAACGGCGCTGGAAAAACGACTTACTTCAACCTGATTTCAGGTCAGCTCAAGGCCAATGCGGGCGAAGTGCTGTTAGGTGGAGAAAGTCTCACAGGCCTCAGTTCATCTGCCCGCACGCGGGCAGGATTGGGTCGTGCGTTTCAACTGACAAATTTGTTCCCACACCTCTCAGTGCTGGAGAATGTCCGATTGGCGGTGCAGTCCGCTCAAGCTGGGCCGCACCTGCGCGGCTTCAACATGTGGAGCATCTGGAGTGACCATGCGCCACTGACCAGACGTGCAATGCAGATTCTGGATTCGGTTTCCATGCGTGACAAACAGTCTCTACCGGTGGCCAGCCTCCCGCACGGTGACCAGCGCAAACTTGAAGTGGCATTGCTGATGGCCTTGGACCCCGCGGTTTTCATGTTTGATGAACCAACGGCCGGAATGAGTGCCGACGAGGCACCGGTCATTCTCAACCTCATTCGCGCGTTGAAACAAGACAAGACCAAAACGATTTTGCTAGTGGAGCACAAGATGGACGTTGTGCGTGAACTGGCCGACCGAATCATTGTGCTGCACAACGGCATGCTAGTGGCTGATGGGGACCCGGCAGAAGTGATTGCTTCACCCATTGTGCAGGAGGCCTATCTTGGCGTGGCGCCTCAAACTGAAGTCACTGCGTCAGAGTTTTCCACAAACGCTGAGAGCAAGGCTGCGCAATGAACCAAGATTTGCTGCAACTCTCAGGTGTGCACACGCACATTGGTGCTTACCATATCTTGCATGGAGTTGACCTGGCTGTGCCTCACGGGCAACTCACCATGTTACTGGGACGCAATGGTGCAGGTAAGACCACCACATTGCGCACCATCATGGGCTTATGGCATGCGTCTCAAGGCAGCGTGGTGTTTGATGGTAAGAACATTACAGATGCTGAAACTCCGAGCATTGCCGGGCTGGACATCGCCTATGTTCCGGAAAACATGGGAATATTTTCGGATTTGACGGTCAAGGAAAATATGCTACTGGCTGCCCGCAGGGCGCGATATGCCGCGCAAATGGACACCAAGCGGCTGGAATGGATTTTTTCTTTGTTTCCGGCTGTAGAAAAGTTCTGGAATCATCCTGCCGGCAAGCTTTCAGGTGGGCAAAAGCAGATGCTGGCGGTAGCGCGCGCGATCGTGGAGCCGCGCAAATTGCTGATCGTGGATGAACCCAGCAAGGGGTTGGCACCGGCCATTATCAATAACATGATTGACGCCTTCGCTCAGCTCAAGCAAACCGGGACCACGATTCTGCTGGTTGAGCAAAACCTCAGTTTCGCCAAGCGCCTGGGCGACCATGTTGCAGTGATGGACAACGGCAAAGTCGTTCACAGCGGTTCGATGAAGACACTCGCTGCAGACGAGAAACTGCAACATGCCTTGTTGGGGTTGTCGATATGAGAAATATCCGGGTGGTCTGGGGAAGGGGACTCGCGTCGTGAAACATTTGGCATTCGATTGGAAACCCCTGGCCCTGGTACCGTTTTTGGCACTGCTGGTCATGCCCTTCATCGGTTCTGCGTCGACTTGGGTCACGCTGACTGTTGCAGGACTGGCAATGGGCATGATCATCTTCATTATTGCCTCTGGGTTGACATTGGTCTTTGGTCTGATGGATGTGCTGAATTTTGGGCATGGCGTTTTCATTGCGCTGGGCGCATTTGTGGCGACCTCGGTAATGGGTGCTATGGGTGACTGGACAGGCTCTGATCAGTTGTTGCGCAATCTTGTGGCCGTATTTACAGCCATGCTGGTTGCAATGGCTGTTGCCGGTGCTCTGGGATTGGCCTTTGAGCGTTTTATCGTGCGTCCGGTGTACGGACAGCACCTCAAGCAAATTCTCATCACGATGGGCGGCATGATTATTGGCGAGGAATTCATCAAAGTCATTTGGGGCCCGGCACAGTTGGCGCTTCCCCTGCCAGACGCCATGCGCGGCTCGCTCTATCTCGGTGATGCTGCCGTCGAAAAGTACCGATTGATGGCCGTCGTGGTGGGGCTGGCGGTGTTCGCAACGCTTGCATGGGTATTGGGGCGTACCAAGATCGGTTTGCTGATCCGCGCCGGGGTGCAAGACCGAGAGATGGTGGAGTCACTTGGGTATCGCATCAAGCGCTTGTTTATTGGCGTTTTCGTAGTGGGCAGCGCCCTCGCCGGGTTGGGCGGTGTCATGTGGGGCCTTTACCAGCAATCCGTCACACCCCAAATGGGCGCTCAAGTCAACGTGCTCATTTTCATCGTCATCATCATTGGCGGCCTGGGGTCCACAGGCGGTGCGTTGATTGGCGCTTTGTTGGTGGGACTCATGGCCAACTACACAGGCTTTCTGGCGCCCAAGGTGGCGCTCTTCTCCAATATTGCCTTGATGGTGGCGGTGCTTTTATGGCGTCCACAGGGC
Organism: uncultured beta proteobacterium; assembly: GCA_903870065.1. GTDB lineage: Bacteria > Pseudomonadota > Gammaproteobacteria > Burkholderiales > Burkholderiaceae_C > Allorhodoferax. The sequence continues at coordinate 2,624 of CAIQBN010000250.1, forward strand.
GTATATCCGGTCGCGAACCGATAGGGCTTATTCCAATGTTGCAGCGACTTCTTTCACACGATATGCCACGCAGCCGCTGGTTGGCTGCTCTTCTGGTGCTGCTGGTGCTGGCGCTGGCTTTGACGCCCTTCATTTTTCCCGGGGTCAAAGCACTCAACGTGGCGGCCAAGGTGTTGGTTTTCATCGTACTGGTGGCGAGCTTTGATTTGCTGTTGGGCTACACCGGCATCGTCAGTTTTGCGCACACCATGTTCTTTGGCATTGGTGCTTACGGTATTGCAGTGTCAACCACACGCTTGGGTGCGACTTGGGAGGCGCTGGCCGTGGGCACTGGTGGTGCCTTGCTGCTGTCGTTTGGGCTATCACTGCTGGTCGGGCTTTTTTCGCTGCGGGTGCGCGCAATTTTCTTTGCCATGATCACCTTGGCTGTTGCATCGGCGTTTCTGACCCTGGCATCTCAGTTGCATGAAATTACCGGTGGCGAGGACGGCTTATCGTTCAAAGTACCAGAAATTCTTTCGCCGAGCTTCGAGTTCCGCGACGAGCCCTTTTTGGGTGTTTCACTCGATGGACGCCTGTTGTGTTACTACATGCTGTTTTTTACCGCTTCGGTACTGTTTCTTGCCCTACTGCGCATCGTCAATTCGCCGTTTGGTCGGGTTTTGCAGGCCATCCGCGAAAACGAATTCCGAGCCGAAGCCATCGGTTACCGGGTCGTGGTCTACCGCACCACATCAAGCATACTCTCTGCGCTTTTTGCCTGTCTGGCTGGTGCCATGTTGGCACTCTGGCTGCGCTACAACGGTCCCGATACGTCCTTGTCGTTTGAAATCATGATGGATGTGCTGCTCATTGTCGTGATCGGTGGCATGGGAACAATGTATGGCGCCATAGTGGGGGCCGCTCTCTTTTTGATGGCGCAAAGCTACCTGCAGGATTTGTTGCGTTTTGGTAGTGAGGCTGCTACTGCCATACCCTGGCTATCGGCATTGCTGTCCCCCGACCGCTGGCTATTGTGGCTGGGCGTGTTATTCGTTTTGTCGGTTTATTACTTCCCTACCGGTGTGGTGGGAAGGCTGCGCGCATTTAGCGTCAGACCGTGACCACACCACTTTCTCGCCATTCAACAACATCAGGAGACAAACATGCACTTCAAGAATCAACACCACGGTAGAACGATCGTAGCCACCGCAGTGGCAGTCCTGGGCACGGCAATTCTCAGCGGATGTGGTGGCACCAGCGTCGAGCCGGAACTCAACACGCTACCGCTGGGTGTGTCTGATCTGGGTGCCAAGGCTTACCGGGCAACTGCCATTGGTGCCGCCGGCACAGCCGCAGGTCAGGATCTGCTGACGGCAGGATTGGGCAAGAGTGGTTTGGTCAATACCGCCGCGGCTACTTTGACCGCGTTTGTCGACCCGGTCAAGCCGACGGCAGATGAACTTCGGCGCAATGCAATTCAGTCCAACTACCGGGGCCTTGTTGACAATACGGTCAATGGCGGCTTTGGTGTTTTGTACGGACCGAACATCGACCTGGCCGGCAAAAGCACCCTGGGCGAAGGGCTGGTTCCAGGCTTGGAGTATGTGGGTGTGCTCGACGATGGCAGTGGGCGCAAGCGGGTGACCATGGCTGTGCAAATTCCGGATAGCTTTGATGTCAATGCGCCCTGTATCGTGGTTGGTCCGTCATCCGGTTCGCGGGGGGTGTATGGCGCGATTGGTTCCGCTGGTGATTGGGGTCTGAAGCGCGGATGTGCCGTGGCGTTGACCGATGCTGGCAAAGGCATGGGTCTTTATGATCCGACCGACGACACGGTTAACCGCATTGACGGCACGCGCGCGACGCGCACCATTGCAGGCACGTTGTCACATTTCGCAGCCAACTTGACCGATGCTGCGCGGGCTGCTTTCAATTCCGCCTTCCCCAATCGGGTCGCGCTCAAGCATGCGCATTCCCAGGTCAATCCGGAGAAGGACTGGGGTAACGATACGCTGGCCGCAGTGTCCTACGCGCTGTATGCGCTCAACCAACAATATGCGCCTGCTGCATCGGGTGGAGCCGGTAAGACTATACGATTTACGCCTGCCAATACGCTGGTAATTGCTGGTTCCGTCTCCAATGGGGGAGCGGCTGTTTTGCGCGCAGCCGAGCAGGACACTGCCGGGCTAATTGATGGCATTGTGGCTGGCGAACCCAGTGCTCAACCCGCATCCACTGCCGGGTATGGTGTCCAGTTTGCCGGAGCGCCGGTTGCAGCCTATGGCAGATCCTTGATGGATTACTTCACCATTGCCAACCTGTACCAACCCTGTGCTGCACTGGCGTCGTCTGCTGCACTGACTGAAGTCTCGGTTTTCAACTATTTGGGACTGACGGCTCAAACGGCTACAGCCACCAACCGGTGTGCGCAACTGAAGTTGAAGGGCCTCATTGCAGGCGAAACGACTGCCGCGCAATCAGAGGACGCACTGTCCAAATTACGCGCTGCTGGCTGGTCTGCGGAGAGCGATACCATGCACAACGCGCACTACGCGTTAGGCAACGCAGTCATCATTTCCATGATGTATACCAATGCATATGGACGATTTTCTGTGGCGGACAATGTATGTGGGATGAGCGCTGCAGCAGTGACGGCCGGTGCACCCTCGGCTATGGCGGTCAATGCAAAAGCTGCAAGTTATGCCACCGGAAATGGTACGGTAAACGGGACGCCGGCAACTGTGATCTATAACGATTCGGTTGGTGGCGCAAAAGCCTGGAACTTGGGAGTTTCCCCTAGCAGCGGCGTTGCTGACTTCTCGTTGGATGCGGCATTGTGCCAACGCGCCCTGTTTACCGGTGTGGATACAGTAAGTGGTGTCGTACTGGGTGTGGTGACGACCCCGACCAAGGCACAAAGCGATGCAGTACGCGCTGGCGTTGCTGAAGTGCTGCTCAACGGCAATTTGCGTGGCAAGCCGGCCGTGATGTTGGCCGGACGCAGCGACGCGTTGCTGCCCGTCAACAACTCGGAACGCGCGTATACGGCCTACAACCGCCTGGTTGAAGGTGCTAGCACCAAGCTCAGCTACATTGAAGTAGCCAATGCGCAGCATTTCGATAGCTTCAACGCCTTTACTGGCTTTGACACACGTTTTGTGCCATTGCACACCTATTTCGTGCAGGCGATGAATGCCATGTATGCAAACCTTCGCAGTGGAACGGCACTGCCTCCAAGCCAAGTGGTGCGCACTACGGTTCGTGGTGGATCTCCCGGTGCAGCACCCGCCATCACGGCAGTTAATGTGCCCGCGTTCAGCGCCACGCCAAATTCCGCCGATTTGATTGGCTTCACCGGTACATCACTATCCGTACCCAAGTGAATGCAGCCAGTCAGGAAACGTTCATGACAAAGTCTTTGGTGCGCTTTGCATGCGCATCGGTTCGCGTTTTGAGGAGGTGACTGTGAATGTTGCTTCCGCAAAACTAGTGCGTTGAACTCCAGTCCGAGTAATTGCGATGTCTTTTTATTCTCGATACATCACCTGTGCAGGGCGCGAAATTCACTACACCGAGTGGGGGTCGTCACAGGCACCGGTGGTTGTTGCGTGGCATGGATTGGCTCGCACATCCAGAGACATGGATGAACTCGCCGACTATTTGAGTTCACGCTATCGCGTGATATGTCCTGACACCATTGGCCGTGGTTTGAGTCAGTGGAGCAGTCGCCCCAAGGATGAATACTGTTTGGCGTTTTACGCCCACATTGCGGCTGAATTGTTCAATCAGTTGGGTATTCAATCTGCGCATTGGGTTGGTACGTCCATGGGGGGAGCAATTGGCACGGTATGCGCGTCCGGGCTCATCGAACCTTCCATGGCGGGGCGCATTGTGACATTGACCCTCAATGACAATGCACCGGCACTGGCCGATGCAGCAATTGCCCGCATTCGCGACTACGCCGGCAATCCGCCGGCATTTGACACTGTGTTGGAATTGGAGGCATTTTTCCGACAGGTTTACAAGCCGTATGGTTGGCTGAGTGACTCCCAGTGGCGAAGACTGACCGAAACATCTGCCAGGCGCCTTGCCGACGGGAGAGTGACTCCGCACTATGACCCGGCCATGGTTCAGCAATTCATTCACCACCCTAGCGATTACTTAATTTGGCAGCACTATGACGCTTTGAAAATCCCCGTGCTGTGCCTGCGTGGGGCAGAGTCGGACTTGGTTTTGCCAAAAACAATTGATGAAATGCGTCAACGTGGTCCAGGCGCTGCAGGGCGCCTGCAAGTTCTCGAAGTTGCTAGATGTGGGCATGCGCCAGCACTCAATGTGCCAGATCAACTGGAGCGTGTTGCAGCTTTCATCGCAACTGCTGAGGCCTAGCGTCCGCTATCGTCGCTCGCTCCAAGTGTTGCGATGTTCTTCACGGAGGTTGCGCCGCCCGTGATGCGGATCTGACCGTCCCCCTCGTTCGTGTGCGTGCGAGTCATGTCCGCCCCACCATAGGGGGCGTACAACACACCCGCTTATCGCACTAGCCAGAGCGATCAGGGCCCCGATAATCATTGAACGACGAATGAAATGCATATTGAACTCCTTGGTCAAATCGCTTGCGCTTGCGCAATCAACGTCTTCTGTCAACGGCCGCTGACGAAGTAACCTTTTCGCTTGTAACAACTTGTTGGGAGATGTCCCGCTCGTAGTTGAAGGTTGAGGTTGGTGGTTGAAACCGTCAGGCCCTACAGAATATGGGTTCTGACTTCAACAACCGCAGAACCAAGAAAGCTCAACCACCATGGCAAAGTCTATCGCCAAACTCCGTGTCGCCAAGAAATTCAATGTCGACCAATTGAGAGAACAGCCCCTGTTCTCCACCAACCCCGAGGCGGCACTGCCACTGCTGTCCATGATTGGACAAGCCCAGTTGTCCATCGATGACCTTCTGGGTCAACTCTCACGTCA
>CAIQBN010000251.1 GCA_903870065.1 uncultured beta proteobacterium
TCATTTGACTGAAAGGGGAAGTGGTTCATGGCAGTGCAAAGTAAATCCAAACAGCGGGGCATCACTTTTTTCGGCTTGGTCTTTGTGGGGGCCGTGGTCGGTATTTCAGGCATCATTGCCGCCCAAGTGTTCCCGACCGTTATTGAGTACCAGGCGGTTGTCAAGGCGGTCAACAAGTCCCAGGAAGGCAATTCGGTGCCGGAGGTGCGCGGTATTTTTGATAAGTCAGCTGCAATCGACAATATTTCGACTGTCCAGGGCAAAGATCTGGAAGTCACGAAAGAGGGCGATAAGGTCGTTGTGAAGTTTGCCTACGAGCGCGAAATTCATTTGGTTGGTCCGGCCTGGCTTACGCTCAAATACACCGGACGATCCAAATAACGTGGAGCGTCGCCTCGGGGAGTTGCAAAAACGACTGCAACACGAATTTACCAACATTACCCTGCTGACACAGGCACTGACCCACCGCAGTTTTTCCAGCGACCACTATGAACGACTGGAGTTTTTGGGCGACTCGGTCCTGAATCTGGCAGTGTCGGACTTGTTGTATGCCCGATTGGCGAGTTTGCCTGAAGGTGATTTGTCGCGCATTCGTGCGAATCTGGTCAAGCAAGATACGCTACACCAGTTGGCAGTGGATCTGGGCCTTCCAGACATCATGCGCCTGGGTGAGGGCGAAGTGCGTTCTGGGGGCCAAAAAAGGCCGTCGATTTTGGCAGACACGCTGGAGGCCATTATCGGGGCGGTCTATTTGGATGGAGGGTTTTCTGCCGCCCAGGCGCTGGTTCAGCGTTTGTTTCAGGCCGTAGAAATCAACCCCCAAATGGATGCCATTGGCAAGGATGCCAAGACCGAGTTGCAAGAGTGGTTGCAGGGTCGCAAAATGAAGTTGCCGCAGTACAAAGTCATCGGCACGATGGGCGTCGCGCACAAGCAGACTTTTGACGTGGAGTGTGAAATTGTCGAGTTGCGGTTGGTCGAGCGAGGCATCGGTGGCTCGCGCCGATCCGGGGAACAGGCCGCAGCTGCCGCGATGCTGCAAACAATCAAGGCAAAAGTAAATTCATGAGTGCTACGAAGAAGATAGCGAATAGTGCCGCTTCTACGAGGGCTGGCGCCGAAAACGATGTGCAGCCGGATTTGGATGCCATGTTGGAGGGATTGCTCAAAAGTACACCCAAGCTGGCGCAGCCCGGGGCAGTTTCCGATGGCCAACGCTGTGGTTTGGTGGCCATTGTGGGTAAACCCAATGTTGGCAAGTCCACCTTGCTCAATGCGCTGGTGGGTCAAAAAATCAGCATCACCTCACGCAAGGCGCAAACTACGCGGCACCGAAGTACCGGCATGCACACCCGTGGCGCCACCCAGTTAGTTTTTGTCGACACACCCGGATTTCAGACACTGCATGGCAATGCGCTGAACAAGTCGCTCAACAAGGCGGTTCAGGGCGCTGTGGCAGATGTTGATTTGATTCTTTTTGTCGTGGAGGCCGGCAGCTTTACCCCGGCGGACGCGCGGGTGCTGGCGCTGCTCAGGAAAAACATTCCGACGCTGTTGATTGCAAACAAACTCGACAACATCCATCGCCGTGGCGACATCGCCCCCTGGCTCCAGACCATGCAGGGAAAACATGCGTTTGCCGAGTTTGTGCCGATGTCGGCCAAGAGTGCCAAGGACGTTATTCGATTGCTGGACATTTGCGAGAAATTTCTGCCTGAGCAGGCATGGTGGTACGCGCAAGACGAACTGACCGATCGGAGTGAAAAATTCCTGGCGAGCGAACTGGTGCGGGAAAAGCTGTTTCGCTTGACGGGGGACGAATTGCCCTACACCTCAACCGTGGTGATTGACAAGTTCGAGGAAGAGCCACCACAACGAAAAGGGCAGAAGCGCCTGCTGCGCGTTGCAGCCACCATCGTTGTTGAACGTGATACCCACAAGGCAATGGTGATTGGCGACAAGGGGGAGCGCATCAAGCGTATCGGCATGGAAACCCGTGTGGAACTGGAGAAGTTGGCTGATGCCAAGGTGTTCATCGAATTGTGGGTCAAGGTGCGCTCGGGATGGGCTGACGATGAGGCGCGTGTGCGCAGCTTTGGCTACGAGTAATGACGCTGCTGCCACCTCCTGCAATTTGCCTGACCGGCGGTGCGTCGCACGGGCTTAAGCAAGCTTGCGCGACCCCGGCTTGGGTCTGAGGTCAATGTGGCGAGTCAACGTGTCTCAGAAGAACCCGCCTATGTGCTGCACCGCTACGATTGGAGCGAGTCAAGCCTCATTCTTGAGATGCTGACTCGCAACCATGGTCGAATTGCGCTGGTGGCCAAGGGCGCAAAACGGCCCAGTTCGAGTTTTCGACCGGTGCTCCTGCCCTTGCAAATGTTGCATGTGGCTTTTGGTGGCGACACCGAAATTCGCACCCTTAAAGGCGCCGAGTGGCAAGGCGGTCATACCATGCCAACGGGTGATGCATTGCTATCAGGCTACTACCTGAATGAATTGATGCTGGCCTTACTGGCGCGCGATGACCCGCACCCCCCGTTGTTTGATGTGTATGCCCAGGTCGTGCGTGTGCTTGCCAGTGAACACGGCGAGGCACTGCAGGTCACATTGCGGACCTTTGAGTTACTGTTGTTGCGAGAGATCGGGTTGCTTCCTCAGCTCGATCAACAAACCATGACGCTGGGGCGGCTTGACGCGCACGCACGCTATTGCCTTGTTCCCGAAGGGGGGCTGCGACTAGCCCATGATGACGACCGGGCTAGCCTGAGTGCCATGCAATGGACGGAGTTGCAGAAGGCGCTGGATGACCGCATACCGTTTCACGCCACACTGCGAGCGTGCGCAACAGTCACTGCGGAACTCAAACCACAGCTAAGAGCCTTGCTGCACTACCATTGCGGGGTAAAAACGCTTCGCACCCGTCAGATGATGATGGATATTCAATCGCTCTAGACAAGGCCCGCCATGCCCGCAACCGCGCTCTCTGTGAACTTGAACAAGGTGGCCCTGGTGCGCAACACGCGCCACTTGGGAATTCCAAGCGTCACCCGTGCGGCGGTGCAATGCCTGCAGGCGGGCGCGTCTGGCATCACCGTGCATCCGCGGCCCGATGCGCGGCATATTCGGGCCGATGACGTGGCTGAGCTGGGGTTGCTGCTGCGTGAATGGCCGGACCGCGAGTTCAACGTTGAAGGTAACCCTTTTCACAATTTGATGGATTGCGTTGAAGATCTGGTGGTGCGCAAGTTGCCAGTGCACCAGGTTACTTTTGTGCCGGACTCCGAGGGCCAGTTCACCAGTGATCATGGCTGGTCGTTGCCGGCCGATTCGGCCCGTTTGCAGCCGCAAATTGACCGGGCACATGGCCTGGGATTGCGGGTGAGTCTGTTCATGGATGCCGACCCCTCCGCGATGCCGGGCGCAAAAGCGGTTGGTGCAGACCGTGTGGAACTCTATACAGAGCCCTATGCCGCAGCCTGGGGTACGCCCGGGCAGGATGAACAATTGCGGCGTTTCGCTGCAGCCGCCAAAGCCGCGCTCGCCGCTGGATTGGGCGTGAATGCCGGGCACGATCTCAATCTCGCCAATTTGGCAGCGTTTGTGGCAGCCGTTCCCGGTGTTTTGGAGGTATCGATTGGGCACGCCTTGATATCTGATGCGTTGGAGTTGGGTTATGCCGCAGCCGTGCGAGCGTATTTGCAATGCCTGCCGAGTACCGCATGATGCCTTCAGCTGGTCTTACCGTCAGGCCTGGCCGGCGAGGGGCAATTTGAAGTGATTTACGGCATAGGAACCGACATTTGTGATGTGCGGCGAATTCGTGCAAGTCTGGAGCGAAACGGAGAACGGTTTGCCGCCAGAATCCTGAGCGAGCGAGAGTTCGCTACCTGGCAGACACGCAGCGCACGTTGGTCAGAGCGCGGTGTGCGCTACCTGGCAACCCGTTTTTCGGCAAAGGAAGCGTTTAGCAAGGCCATTGGTCTGGGAATGCGCATGCCCATGACCTGGCGCTTGTGCGAGATTGCCTCGTTGCCCAGCGGCGCGCCCACCATTGTCCTGCACGGCGGGTTGAAAACATGGTTTGAGGCACGTTCCCTGCGCGTCATGGTTAGCGTGACCGATGAAACCGACTATGCGGCAAGCTTTTGCGTGGTGGAAGTTATTGACCCACATCAATAGATCCGATTCCCGTTTGCGTTGCGCCTGGCAAACATCGGGTGGTTAAAAAGCGCGGCGACTTTTTACACGTGCAGCAGGCCACCGACTCCCTGCACGAAGCGTGCATGGCAGCGTCCGAAACAATCGATCAGTTCCGGCTGGTCCCATTTCAGTTCAAGCAGCTCCATCGCCGGCGTGTTGACCTGTGTAACCCGGTTTTTAGGCGACGCCGGAATATCCAGTGCACGGGCCAGGGTTTCGCCAAGGCAGACGCAGGACTGTAGCGGGCTGGTGGCCGTCGCCTCATCATGGTGGGTCCGAATTGCTGACAACACTTCATCTGGCAGGTTCCAGTACTGCGCCAGCTTTTCCCCGATCTGGCAGTGGTCGAAGCCAAAAATTGCTGCCTCGCGTTCAACCAGTCGGCCATCGACGATGGATTGCTGGTAGGCTTCCTGAAAGGCCCGCTCGTCGAGTACATGAAA
>CAIQBN010000252.1 GCA_903870065.1 uncultured beta proteobacterium
GGTTCAATGGGGGTGCCACGCAAGACTTTGCACGTGGATGTGATGCTGCAATTTCCTGCCTACTTTGTTGCCATGGGGCTTGCGGGACTCGGCGGGCTGATGGCAGTCGCCGGTGCCGCCTTGTTTGTTGTGAATGTGGTGCGTAGTTTGCAGACTGGCAGCAACCCGACCGCACCCCGCCGGAGACCGCACGACATCCGCTCGCGGGCAGTCGCAGTCACATTGGGATTGACCGTGTTCCTGGGTCTATTGTTGAGCTATTGGACGCCTGATCAAGGTGAGGCATTGCCAACGACCGTGCAATCCAAAGTGCCATCCACCGTGCCCGCTACGGTGCTAAAGGATGCTGGTGGCCACGCACAGCAGATGCGTGCACAAGAAATCAAACGGCGATTTGAGCACAGTGTCACGCTGCTCCAGGCACGTGATTTTGACGCCGCGGTGGCCCAGTTGCATCGGGTTCTGGAACTGGCGCCGCAAATGCCCGAGGCCCATGCCAACATGGGATTCGCCATGATTGGGATCCAGCGCTACGCCGCGGCGCGGGATTTCTTCAATGCCGCGACCGAATTGAATGTAAACCAGCTTAATGCCTATTTCGGTCTGGCGCTCGCGCTGGAAGGGCTGAACGACTTGCCCGGTGCAATGGGCGCCATGCAAACCTATATGCATTTATCCAGGGCCGATGATCCATTCAGGGCCAAGGCCGAGAATGCACTTCAGAAATGGCGTGCGTCAGCGCGACCGGCCCCCAACTAAGCCGATAATGCAGCCGAGGGAGGGCGGTTGATTCCATGTCAGCAGCAAGGCGGATGAATAGCTTGAACACATGCTCACGTACCATTTGCGGAGCCATCTTGGCGCTGCTGTGCCTGTTCGCACGGGCCGAGATTTATATCATCAGTCATCCTGGGCTGCATATCACTGCCGATCAAATCAAGGATATATATACCGGCGAAAAGCAGTTTGCAGGCACTATCAGGCTCACGCCAATCGATAACGGCATATCGCAAAATGCTTTTTTGGCGGCTGCGCTCGGGCTCGACGTGATGAAATACAACGCGATCTGGATCCGGCGTTCATTCCGCGAAGGCCAAAGCCCGCCCCAAGTGAAGCCAGGGGATGCCGCTGTCATCAGCTATGTGCGCCGCGCACCGGGAGCAGTGGGTTATGTCACCACCCAGCCCTCTGGGGTGAACATTGTTTACAAGTTTTGAACACAGCAATTGACTTCGGCAGTGACATCAAATTTTCTGGCGAGGCGCCGCAGTTTCATAAGAGGGTCACTGTTTGGCGCGCTAGGCGGGTGGAGTCTGGTCAGTTCCTTAGCTTGTAGCCAAAGGGAAGAGCCGGTCGCCTTCACGCTGCCCCATTTTTCTCTAGCCACGCCCAGTGGCCTGGTGCAAACCAGGGAGCACTATGCCAATCAGGCACTGTTGATGAATTTTTGGGCTACCTGGTGTGAGCCCTGCCGGCGCGAAATGGCTGATCTGGAGAGCCTGCACAGGCATTGGGCACCTAAGGGGTTGAAGGTGGTGGCGGTGAGCGTGGATACCGATACCCATCTGGTTCGTGAGTTTTTGCTGCGACAACCCGTCAGCTTTACCGTGTTATTGGATCCAAAGCAAAGCCTGAGCAAGGCTGGTTTGAATATCAGCAGTTTTCCGACCACGTTGCTGGTGAACCCTGCCGGTCAGATTAGGGAGCGGATCGTTGGCGCAAGGGCGTGGATGGATGCACCCGTACAACGCATCATCGCCGAACGGTTGAAGCTGTAGATGCGGCTATTTTTTTGACTTGACGTCCTGAATGGCACGTTTGGCTTCGGCGTGCCCCTGAGCCGCCGCTTTACCAAACCAGAATTCCGCCTCTGCGCGGCTTTGTTGCACACCGTTGCCGGCCAGAAACAACAACCCCAGGTAATACTGCGCGTTCATGTTACCCGCGCGCGCGGCCTCATGAAACCAAATGGCAGCTTCGCGATCCGGATCCTCAACCAATTTGGATGACTGACTGCCCACCAGGTAGGCATTGCCCAATTCAAACATGGCATCCACATTGCCCTGCTTTGCGGCCCGCATCAACCAGGTCACCGCGAGTTTTTCATCTTCGGGCACACCCTGACCGTTGTAATACATCATGCCGAGTCGATATTGCGCCTTTGCATCTCCCTGCGCGGCGAGTGGTTTGAAAATCTCGATAGCATGCGGATAATTTCCAGAGTCATAGACTTTCACACCGTCTTCCAATGGTCCCGCAAACCCATTTGAGATCAACGCTAACCAAACGACCACCAGCATTGCAATGCGCATGAGCCAGGTTCCTTCCCGTGCCAAGTTGAAAAAGCATCGGATATGATAATCCTTTACTTTTAGCGCAAGAGCATATGTCGGGCAATATTGAGCCTGGGGCTAACCCGGTACGGCGGCGGCAATCTGACTTTCCCAGCCTTGGGGGAATGCTGTCAAAGGCGACGCTAGCGCACAAGAGCCTGATCACCATGGTTGCCATGCTGGCCTATTTCAGTCTGGCATCGCTGGTCATTGCGTATGAGCGCTGGGAACTGATTAACTCGGTTCGGTTGCTCACCGAA
>CAIQBN010000253.1 GCA_903870065.1 uncultured beta proteobacterium
AAAGCGTCCGGTTTCCAGCATTTCGGTATCGGAGGTTCCATACCCGATGAAAATTTTGGTTCCGGAGATGATGCTGGCATCCAGATGATCAAAGATCTCGATCAACTGAAAACTGTTTTCTGCAACGCCTGCAAGGTATTCGGCAATGGGAAAACCAGCCTTCTGCCATTCGGCATTGCGATTAAGCATGAAGATCGCAGTGCTCGTTAGTATGCCGCCTCCGGGAACCACCGCAACTACATACAACTTGTAGCCTTCCTGGCCACCTGCCGTGATTTTTGTCGCGCCAGGTTGCCGGCTTGTGGGTGCCGGTCCTGACGAATCTAACCTACTCCAGATCGATAAACCGAAATCTGACTGTGGGCCCGTGGACTCGACCTCTGCCTGTACCTGCGTCGGTACAACTACGGCTTGTATCACCACTTGATACTGGGCAGTGACTGTGATGCCGCCCTCGACATAACTTGCAGTAACCACGGTGGTGCTGTCCTGAGTCACTGACATAGCGACCAAAACACCGCCCGTCGATATTGTTGCGGCGTCGCCGGAGACCAGCCAAGATGCAGTGACTGGCTTGCGCGACCCATCGTCGTATACCCCTTCAGCGGAAAGGCTCAAACTTTCGCCCGATGCAAGCGAACCGCGGGCGCCAATGATGGTCAGCCGCGAGAGCACCGCTGGCGCGGCGGCGATGCTGACGGCCAGACTGGCGGTTTTGGTTATGCCTCCTTCAGAATACGATGCAGTTACGGTCAACACGGTGTCAGCTTTCACCGTAGCAACGGTCAATACACCACGGCTGTTGACCGATCCCAAAGCGGTGGCTGAAAGTGAAAATGCTTCTGCGGACACGGGTCTGATGGATCCATCTGAGTACAGTGCATTGGCCGTCAATCGTACTTGCCCGCCCGACTGCACACTTGCGGCACCCAGTAATCTCAGTCCTGCCAAAGTGGCGGGCGCGGCAGAAATCGTCACTTGCAGGGTGGCTTGCACAGTGACGCCATTCTCTGTGTACTTTGCTGTCAAAGTGACTGGTGTATCCACAGTTACTCTGCCGGCAGACAGTACACCAGTCAAGCTTACAGTGGCCGCTAGGTCGTTTGAGCTATTCCATGTCGGAGTCACGCTACGCGCTGTGCCATCCGTAAAGCGGGCAGAGACCGATATCGTTGCGCGGCCCGCGCTTTGCAGCGTGGCAGGACCAATCAAACTAAGTTCAGTCGGACTACTGGCCGTCGAGGCTGTTGAACTAACCTTGATAAGCAAAGTTGCGTTGCTCGTTCCAGCGGAATTGGTAACGAGCAATTGCACCGGAAATGTGCCAACAACCAGCGGTGTGCCTGTAATCAAGCCCGAGCCAGATTCAACGGCTAATCCTGCAGGTAAACCCGTTGCGTTGTAGCTCGTCGCTGCTGGCTTTGCGGCAATCTGAAAGCGGAAACTATTGGCAACACCAGCATTGGCACTGCCAACACTGTTAACCTTAGGAATTGCTCCGAGGTCGCCATCTGGGCCACCCAAAGTGTAACTGCCGGCGTAGCTGCCATAGCTCTGAGACGTAATTCCGTTGGCTGTGCTGGACAAATAAGCGTTGGGTTGACTTGGTGAGTTGGTCAAACCTGGCTGAATAGTGACTTTAACAACGCCTTGTTGGCCAACCGCCAGCAGGCCCGCATGGACGGCCGCGACTGCCAAGGGTGAATCGTCTGTGTAAGTGCCTGTTCCCCAGACATCGCCCGTTGCACTACCCGTAACTTTGTAATAGAGAGATGCCCCATTGCGCCCACGGTGCGCGCTTACGCTTCCTGAGTCATTTAGCGGATTGGCTAACATGCCAGGGAAAGCAACCAGAGGCACACTACCGCCATCGTTGGAAATAGCGTAGGCCCCGGAATATTGTCCGTAACTTAAACTCGAAACTCCATTGGCTGTGCTACCCACGTAGCCCTGTTGAGGCGGCACTATGACTGCACGAACAACACCAATTTGGCCATCCACCAAAACACCGGAATGCACGGCTGCGAACGCCAGTATTGAGTCCGACGTGTAGGCATTTGTTCCCCATGCGCCGCCAGTGCGCCCATTGCCCGTTACTTTGAAGCGGTAGACGCCCCCAGCACTGCTTTCGAAAACTCTCAACGAGCCGGGGTCCGACAAAATCGGATTGTCGCCGCCATCATCTGCATCCAGACGGTAACTCGAAGGATATAGTGCAACGTAGGATCTGCTGGTAACTCCATTTCGTGTGGCTCCTGTGTAATAGACTTGCCCAGGCAGAATCGTGACCTTAATAGTCTTGGTATCGCCAGTTGCCAGCAGCCCCGCATGAACGGCTGCCGTAGAGATGTCTGAATCAAAAGTGTAGATCCCATCACCCCAAACGCCTCCGCTTGTGCTTCCAGTCAGGGTTGCATAAACCGCTACGCCTGGTTGCAGCGCAAAACCGGACAGGACGGTAGGAGCGGCTGCTTGAGGAATTGGACTTGTGCTGCGCGCCCAAGTACTAAGGCTGACGCAGGTCATCACTAACGCAGAAAAGACTGTGATCGCAATCCTACGAAACGTCATCGAGCGCATAGTAAATTCCTTTTAAAGGGGCTGCCATCACTGGTAGTTTACTCCTGAGCCCCAAACTCGCGTGGATTGACGCACATCTAACTTTAATGAGCCAATTTGCCCAAGGCTGAAGGTGCCCTTGCGAGTTGCCGATAATCAATTGCTGAAAAAACGGATGGCTTGTGCGATGAGAGCAGATCAGTCCCTCGCATGTATATTGACTTATTTTTAAAGGGAATGGTGTGGTGTTTCGCTCAGTAATTATTTCGCTGCTGGCAGTCTTGGCTTGTGTGAGTGTGTTGGCGGACCCTGCGAAGGACTATCAAGCGCATTGCGTTGTTTGCCATGGTGCCGACAGGTTGGGTGGCACGGGGCCGGCGTTGCTGCCGCAAAGCCTGGATCGGTTGCGAAAGGCGGATGCGTTGAAGACGATCGCACAGGGGCGTGACGCGACCCAGATGGCAGGATTTTCCGAGCGACTGGATGCACAGGCGATTGAAGCCCTGGTTGAATATATTTATAGCCCTGCGGAGATCGCCACCAATTACTCCGCCGTGGATATTCGTGCCTCAAGGGTCGCACACCACTTGCCGGATAGTTTGCCAAATCGGCCGACGGCGGTATTTGACGGTGTCGACATGATGAACCTTTTTATCGTCGTTGAAACGGGGGACCACCATGTAACCGTGCTGGATGGCGATAAATTCGTACCGATATTTCGTTTTGCCAGTCGTTACGCGCTTCACGGCGGGCCAAAGTTCACACCGGACGGTCGATTTGTCTACTTTGCTTCGCGCGATGGATGGATTTCGAAGTTCGACATCTGGAACCTGAAGGTGGTATCTGAGGTTCGCGCGGGAATCAATACGCGTAATCTGGCGGTGTCAGGCGATGGGAAGTACTTGGCTGTTGCCAATTACCTTCCCAACACCTTGGTATTGCTGGATGCTGACCTAAACCTCGTGAAGGTGCATGAGGTACGCGACAAAAATGGTAAATCGAGTTCGCGCGTCTCGGCCGTGTACGATGCCCAGCCGCGAAAAAGTTTTATTGCCGCGCTAAAGGATGTTCCTGAGGTTTGGGAAGTGAGTTATGACCCTGGCGCCGAGGATATTGCGGTGGGTATGGTGCATGACTTTCAGTACAAGGAGGGTGCCTTCATTCCCGGCTTCATGAATCCCCGGCGTTCCTACTTACCGGCGCCGCTGGATGACTTTTTTTTCAGTCAGGACTATTCCGAGATTATGGGATCGAGTCGACATGCCGCAGCGGGGCAGGTTGTCAATTTGGACGTCCGCCGGCGGATCGCTGACCTGGACATATCAGGTATGCCGCACCTGGGCTCCGGAGTTACCTGGCAGTGGCAGGGTCGAACGGTCATGGCGACGCCGAATTTGACGCAAGGGCTTGTCACCATCATTGACATGGGAACCTGGAAAACGATCAAGACACTGCCAACGGCCGGGCCAGGGTTCTTTATGCGTTCGCACGAGAAAACTCCCTATGCGTGGGTCGACTCCATGATGAGCAAGGCGAGAGATACCTTGCAGGTGATCGACAAGCGAACCCTGGAGCGAATGACCGAAATCAAGACAGACCCGGGAAAAACCTTGGCGCACATCGAGTTTACGCGCGACGGTAGGTACGCGCTGGCCAGCTTGTCTGAGCGCAAGTCAGATGGCGGGGCGCTGGTGGTGTTCGATGCCCTTAGTCTCAAAGAAGTCAAGCGCATTCCCATGGACAAGCCGGTTGGCAAGTACAACTTGTACAACAAGATCAATCGTTCTGAGGGTACGTCACACTGACGGCGTTGCATCTGCGACAGCTTCATTCGGTTGGCCATGCTAAGGTCTTCGCTTTCGTTATTCTTATATCCAAGAGGATTTCCGCATGAAACATCTCAGCGGCGTGGACTCTGCGTTTTTGCATCTTGAATCCCCCGAGATGCCCATGCACATCGGGTCATTGAATGTGCTGGATTTACCACCTGATTACAGTGGCGATTTTTACGAAGACACCAAAGCCCACATCATGCAACGCATGCACATGGCTGAAGTGTTTACCCGCAAACTGGCCCTGATGCCGTTGGACATTTCAAATCCGGTCTGGGTGGAAGATGAAGACATCGACCTGGACTATCACATACGCCATGTGACGCTACCCAAACCTGGGACCAACCGCCAATTGCAGCAGTACGTTGCACGCCTGCACTCCAGTTTGCTCGACCGAAGCAGGCCGCTGTGGGAGTTCTTTGTTATTGACGGTCTCAAGAGCGGTCAAGTGGCGCTGTACAGCAAGGTGCACCATGCTGGTATTGATGGCCAAGCGGGCGTTGCAGTGGCCAAGGCGATTTTTGACCTGGAGGCTGCGGGTCGCGTGATCAAACCACCGCGCCCGCGCGCACGGCGCCATGAATACCAATTGGGAATTGCCGAGTTACTTGGGGCGGCAGTGCGTAATACGCTTAACCAATCGATTGGACTCGTCAAATCGCTGCCATTGATCGCAAGTTCAGCAAAAGGCGCAATCATTCCGCCCAAGGGGGTGGATGGAAAGCGCCATTGGTCTTTGCCTAAGGATTTCAAAATATTTGCGCCCAGAACGTCGCTCAATGTTGCCATCACCAACCAGCGCACGTTTGCCGGGCGCACGGTGCCACTTGCCGAGTCCAAGGAGATCGCGCGAACCCTGGGCGTATCGCTAAATGATGTTGTGATGGCAACCACTGCCGGAGCGCTGCGCGCTTATTTGAAGGAAAACAATGATCTGCCGTCCAAACCCCTGAGCGCGGCAGTGCCGGTGAGTTTGCGTCAGGAAGGCGATACCACTTCCAACAATCAAGTGACGATGGTTGCAATGAATTTGGCTACCGACATCAAAGATCCGCTGCAGCGTATTCGCAAAATTAACGAATCGTCCGCCAACACCAAGTTGATGATGGGCCGATTCAAGGCGGCGATTCCGACTGATTTTCCTCTTCCTGCAGCACCTTGGCTGATGTCTGCACTTGCCTCGCTCTTTAGTCGCTCACGTCTGGCGAACGTCATGCCGCCATTAGCCAATTTGGTGATTTCCAACGTGGCAGGCATACCGGCTCAACTGTATTTTGCCGGTGCCAAAGTCGTGAGTTACTACCCGGTGTCCATTCCTGCGCATAGCATGGCACTCAATGTGACTGTGCAAAGTTACAACGGTCGGCTTGACTACGGTCTGATCGCATGCCGCCGTGCGTTGCCGGATGTGAATGAACTGGCCGACGCCTTGTTGTCAGAGCACCGCACTTTGCTTGAGCTCGCACGTGAACAGGCACTTGTAACTGCACCAGTGCATCTGGATACTCACCCCGCCAAGGTGGTGAAGTTGGTGCAAGCGCCAAGCAGATTGAAGCAATCGGGAGCTGTCTTGCCAACTTCGGTGTCAGCAAAAAAACCGGTTCGCAATCGGGCAAAACGCAAGGTACCGGCAGGATAGTTGTGAGTGTCTGCCTATAGCACTATGCTGCGCAAGCGGGGTAGTGCTGTTCAACCCACTGCTCAAATTTTTGGCACATTGCATGATCTGACTCGCAGTTGTCGGCGATCACTTCAGTGCCATGCACGATCCGGATGCTTGCATCCAGGTTTTGCGTTGGTGGTTGTGGATAGTCGCGTTTCGCTGCCATTTCCATCTGGGCGCAGGCTTCAATCCAAGCAGTGTCGACCGTCTGGTTGCAGCTGTCTGCAAGGTATTTTGCATTGAACGGCTCGCCGGTCAGGCTAAGCAAGGTGTCGTTATGGCTAATGCCGTTGCCGCGGGACCAATAATGCTCGGCTAACGCGGGGCCAATTGCCGGGTTATCTGTCAGGTAGCCCAAAGTGCGCTCAAAGTAGGCACGCGTCTGGTACACCGCCATATTGGCCAGCAGGTAGCCATGGTAGGCGGCGGCGGACTCCTGGTTGAGCAAATGCGGAATCGACAGCAGTGGGCGTGGACCGATGGCTACTCCCAAGATGCGTTTTTCGCACTCACGTGCCAGGTCCAGCACCCGTTTCGGACTGAGTTGAGCATCTGTCAAACGATACAGGTCGCGCTCGAAGTACGGCACAACGAGAATGCCCCGTTCGGCCATGGCTGCAAAGGGCTGCGTGGTCTTGATTCGGGCGTGGATCAGTTCATCAGGAATTACCTGACCTTGGGCATTGCGTGCATAGCGCTTAAGCCAGTCGGCATCGTCGAGCAGACTGTCGCAAAACATGGATTGTGTTTCTGCGTATGCCATCGACGTCGGCGCGAATTCCTGTGAAAAGCACGGAGAATTTTGCGTGACGTTGGCAAAGTGGGCGGCGTGGCCGCCTTCATGAAACAGCGTGTTGATAGCGCGTGCGCCGCTGCCCACCTGGTCGGGCTTTGCGTTGGCGGTAAAGTTGATCTGACCGGCAACCCATTGACCTGTTGCGTCGAAAAAACTGGGTATTGGGCCATGACAAAAGCCATTTTGGTATTTGCCAGCGCGCTCCAGAAGGTCCAGCTGCATGGTTGCACCGCGGTAGGTAATTCCAAGGCGACGAAAGCTTTCAACCCAACGTTCGAGCCCTTTTTTAAACGAAAGGTAAGGGTCCAATTGGCGGGTTACATCACCGCTCACATAAAAGCGCAGGTTCCAAGGCGCGGTGGCCCCTGGGCCATGCAGATCTTCCAGTTCCTTTAGAGCGCGGGAATTTGTGGCGCGTGTGCGTAGTTCAAAGTCGTCCAGGACAGAAAAGAGTTGGGCGGTCGACATTTGTTCACTTTTTTGCACCTTGTAGTCAAAGTAGTTGTCAAAGCCCTGTTCGCGCGCAAAAGCGTTGCGCTTTTTGACAATATCCAGAAATCCATTGTCGAGCACCCATTGCTCCAGTGTCAGCATCGCGTCATGGGAGCTCTTTCGTGCTGCCTCTACCGGATTGGTTCCCATGTTGGTGGCCAAGGTACTCAGTGTTGCATCTTCCAGGAGTCCAGCCTCATTGAGATGCTGCAGCACAAGCGCACGTCGCTTGGTAAACAGGTCGGATTCAAGCCCAATTAGTTCACCCATCAACTGCCGCCCGGCGTCACTGTCAATGACGTTGCATTCAAACAGTGCAACCCATCCTTGCAGTCCACTGCGTAGGGCTTTTTCGCTCAAATCAGTTTCATTTTCCGGCAAGCTTGCCAGTGCGCTACGCACCATGGCGAGTCGTTTTGGGTCGGAGATGAAATCCTTATAGGCCTGCTCCGCCTGGGCAAAACCGACATCGTTATCGGAGACCGCCATGTAGGTGTCCCAGAAAAGATCTTCCTTTGTTTTGTGAACAATCAGGTAGTCGGCGTTGAGTGTGTCAAATACGTCGCGTGCAGATGGCATTGCTGGCTCCTTATGGGAGCAGCATTTTCGCATCAGGTGAAAAGCCGTGGTTCGCGCGGGGGCTCGTGATGTTGGCCTAGCTACGCGCTGATCAGCTTGATATCGAGCACGCGCTCCGTGAGCCAAATCAATGCCACCAGAATGGTCAGTGCCGAGCCTCCAACAAAGATGCCACGCTGGTAGATTGGTGTGTTACGAAGCCAAAATGCGACCGGCAAAAATGCCGCCACGATGACCATTTGTCCCACCTCTACTCCGAGATTGAATCCTACGAGCGACAGCACCAAGGCGTCTGCAGGCAAGCCCAGTTCCGTTAACACGCTGGCGAAACCAAATCCATGTATCAGCCCAAAACAGAAGGCCACAATCCAACGGCGATTGGCAACCACCGGCCACAGGTTGTTGGCAGCGGCAAGCACAACTGACAACGCAATCGCCGACTCCACAAGGCGTGAAGGCAGCGAGACCCAACCCAAGGCCGCGAGCGACAGTGTGATGGAGTGGGCTGCCGTGAACGATGTGACGACCCACAGCACTTCATGCCCCGCTTCCCGAAACGAGACCACCCCTCGCCAATACCTGTTGCGAAAAACAAGCACCGCCGGCAGCAATAGCGAAGTGAGAAAGAGAATGTGGTCAAAACCGATCCAAATGTGCCATACACCTTCAACCAAAAATTGACGGAAATGGTCGAGGCGAGATACCGCTTGTGTGCCCCAGCGCGTAGTTCCACTGGTGGGTGACAAAACGGTGGTATGTGTTGCGCCATCCACCGTGATGCGCAGCAAGCCCCGGTGTAAATTATCCAGATCAAACAGTAGCCGGTATCCCAATTCCAATTCACCTGTTGAGGCTGGACAGGTGCCACCAGCACGCAAAACAGCATATCCGCCGTCTGTATGTTCATCCACTTGCAAACTGCTCAGATGCAGTGCACAGGCACCACCGCGCGCCAGGCTCAGACTGCTTAGCGCCCATGCCTCCAAATGGGCCTGGCGTGCCCGCAGTTCGCCCCAGGTAATTTCGCCGTCCCCGTTGCCGTCCAAGCCCACTGCAAAATCAATGTCGCGAAGGGCTATATCCCACTGGATGGTGAGTTGTAAGCCTTTGGCATCCACAATCAGGTAGCTGTCACTTGCCTTGTGCGGCCAAGCTGCCAAGGGGAGGAAAAAAAGCGTGCCCAATATGAGCAAGCGCGCCATCACGGAGCGTGTCATTGCGAATTGCCTGCGGATTGCGCTACCAACGGCAGCTTGCCAATTTGGACGTCTAACGCGTTCAGATGGTGGTCCTGAAAGCGGTTGGAATGGAGCCAATCTCGGGCTTCCTTTGCGACTTCCGGGCGCTCCGCGGCCAAAGCCGCTTCCAACACAATGCGGGCATCCCGTGGCTCCTTTTGAATGCGATAGTTTTCTGCAGCCAGCATGGCCGCCTGTCGGGCGTCGCCTCGCAGGCGCAAGTGGAATCGAGCCTCTTCGGCACGGTGCGTGGTGTCGCCGCGCAATTTGGCGGCGGCAAATCGTCCGGCGAGGGTCTGAATATGGGCTGTGGCAGATGGCAGGTTGAGGCGAAATTCGGCTTCAGTCAAACGCAACAAAAGACCGTCGGATGACTCCCAGGATGCCAGCAAGGTGACCACTTCCGGCGCACGATTCTGGTCGAGCAAAAAGTCACTCCATGCGGCCAGAAGGTACCCGTCATCCTGCCCAAAACCCAGGGCACGCCGATAGTGTTGCTCCGCCTGTTTGGGCTGTCCCTGCCAAGCCGAGATCTCTCCAAGACGTGTGTGCAGCCACAGGCGGTGCTCATCGTAAAGTGACTGGGACAAAGACTGTCTTAACGTGGCATAGGCTTGCTCGAGGCGCCCGGAGTATGCCAATGCCATCCCGGCGCAGCCGCCATACAGAACCGCCCGACCCAGCCGCTTTAGCGCAGTGCATTCAGAGTTGGCCAGGTCGTATCGTGCCTGGACCAAGTAAATGGCGCCGCGCCAGGCGTGCGCGCTTGCCAGGTCAGCGTCTAGCGCCAGCGCGGCTGCATAGTCGTCCAAAGCCGCCGCAAAGTCATGCCGGTATTGGCGCAATGTGCCACGTGCTACCAAAAGTGAGCCCGTCATGCGGGGCGCAAAACGATCAACGAGGGCTTGCGCATAACCTACAAAACGTGGGTCTCCGCGCGCAATGGCCAGGTCAAAGTATTGCTGCACCAATGCAACTGTAGCTTCCGGGTCGGAGGGGTTTGCTGTAACGGCAGCACGCAAGCTGCTTAACTGTCTTGTCTGGCTGTCGCCGGCTCGAAATGGCAGCGTACCGATCACCTGCGAGTCATCTTTTGGCGTGAAGGGCGTTGCTTGCAGGTCAGCCATGCAAAGCGTCCCAATCAACACAATACCCCGTAGCCAGGTGCGCGATCTGTCCATGGAATGCGGAATCCCTCTAATTGAAGTACATTGCGGCTGGGCAGCCGAGCCATTGAATCCTTTCATTAAACCCCAGGAGTCCTACTATGAACAAGTTGCTTTCTTCGTTAGTTGTTGCTGCATTTGCGACCGCATCGGTTGGTGCATTCGCTGCGGCCCATGGTGGTGCCATGTCGGATAAGGACAAGGCGGCCAAAATGGAGGCCTGCAAAAAAATGGACCCGGCAAAGGCCGATGACAAAATGAAGGCAGAGTGCAAGAAAATGGATGAGGCTAAAAAGTAATTTCGGCTTACCGCCATTGACGTTCGCGGGCTCAAAAGCCCGCTTTTTTTTGATTATGAAGAAGTCTGCTCTGCATCAATTGCATGTTCTCGGGTCGGTTGTTACCTCGACTTTGTCGGCATGGAGGGGCACCAGTGTCATCAAGGCCGCGCGTCAGCCGCCGCAATTGCTCAAGCTCTACGATATGGAAGGCAGTCCGCATTGCCGCATCGTGCGCGAGGCGCTTACCGCCTTGGGGCTTGATGTGCAAATTTATCCGTGCCCTCGGGGCGGTCAGCGTTTTCGCCCACAAGTCAAACAGCTCGGTGGTAAAGAGCAATTTCCCTTTCTGATCGACCCCAACACCAAGACACAGCTCTACGAGTCCCGCGCAATTGTTGACTACCTGTTTCTTACCTATGGCGGGCAGGACGCACCGTCGTCTTACCGTGCTGCTGGACGCTTTCAATCCCTATTTGGTGCATTGGCGTCCGCTGCGAGCGGATTGCGCGGCGTCCACGCACGGTCAGGCAAGAACCCAGCTCAAATGCTGGAACTCTGGAGCTTTGAATCGAGTCCCTATAGCCGCCTCGTGCGCGAGCGGATGACCGAGCTTGAGTTGCCGTATATTTTGCACAACCTTGGCAAGGAGCAGTTCGCCGACATGGGTCCGGCTGCCATGCGCGTGATCCCAGGTCCGTACAAGCCGCGCCCGGGCGGGCGTCGGGAGAAATTGTTGGCACAACACGGCCGCATTCAGGTTCCTTATCTGAAGGATCCCAATACCGGCGTCGCAATGTATGAATCGTCCGACATCATTGCCTATCTTGAGCAGCAGTACGGTTGATTCGAACCGTCCACGTTCGTGGGCTGCATCCCGGTTTGCATGATGCGACGCCGGTCATTCTGGAGGATCGAGGGCGGTGTTGAATGGTGAGAGAATCCCACGGGGGGCTTGTTGGATGTTGATTCAAACCAATCGATTGCAGCGATTGACAAGCCGGACATGACAAACCGCAGGGGGTATACGATGGACATAGATTCCGAAATCAAAATCAATGCACGGCTAAGCGGGCTTGAGGCAGAGATGCTTGCCTTACGTGAGGGTTATTTGATTGTCAACAAGCGTTATATCCAGGCGTTGGCCACCATGAAATCCTTGACCGCTATCACCTTGGAGGCGGCCTTGCGCGCCGCCACTGCGGCAGAACAGTCCGCCTTGTCGAGCCAGGCGGCCGCCAATGCGGCTGTTGCCGCTTCGATTGTGCCGGTGATTGACGCCACCGAGTCAGCAGCAGAAGCAGCCGGACTCGCGGCTTTGGCTGCAGCAGAAGCGGCCGCTGCTGCCTCTGCTGCAGCGTCTGCAGCCGCAGCCGCAGCCGCGTTTCAGGCAGAAGAAACATCGTTGCAGGCGTCTGCTGAAGCCGCCGCAGCCACGGCACGCGCGACATCGGCTGCGGCCGTGGCATCCTAGATGGCAAACGAGGCCTCGTCCATCGCACGATCACTCAAGCGCGAGTGAGTAGCGAGCGAGCAGTGGGGGCGGTTAGGGCAGACTTGATTGCGTCGCGATTTTGGGAAAACGGAAGTTTATGTGACAGGAATGTAATGTTCTTGTCATGTTGAGGTCGGCATCCGAGGCATAAACTTTCTTTGATTGCCCTTTGTGCATTCGCACTGGGCGCATAGCCATAGAAAGTAGTCTTGCGATGCGTGTCAACAGTTCTTTTTTTCTTTCTTTGATTCCTATTGCCTTGATATTGCCGGTTCACATGGCGCTTGCGCAGGGTATGTCTGTCCAACCGGGCATGGTTCACAGCAACGCGTCGGCTGCCGAACCTGCGGTCAATAGGCCCATGAGCGAGGGCGAAGTCAAAAAGGTGGATGCCAAGGCGCAAACCATAACCCTGGCGCACGGCCCTATCAAGAATCTTGATATGCCCGCCATGACCATGGCTTTCAAAGTGAAGACGCCCGCATTGCTGAGCAAGGTCAAGGTGGGTGACAAGGTGAAGTTCAGTGCAGAAATGCCCAATGGGGTCATGACTGTGGTTGCCCTGGAGCTAAGGTGATGCGACACGGTTGGCGCTGGCTGGCTGTTGCGCTGGGCCTGCTGGCCTGCGTAGCCACGGCGCAGGCCACGGGTGATTCGGGCGTTGCCGACGCTAGTGCTCCGGGTGGAACGCTGGACAGTCTTCTGACCATTGCCCGACAGAACAACCCGGAGTTAAGCGCCGTGCGCTACGAAGCACAGGCCGCCATTGAGCGGGTCGTCCCAGCCGGCGCGCTGATGGACCCGCGACTCAAGGTGGATTTGCAGGACATTACCAAAATGGGGGAGCAGGGCGCGAACGTGCTGCCCTCACAGGTCGGCGCAACGGCCTACACCCTGACGCAAGAGCTTCCCTGGAGCGGCAAACGCGATCTCAAACGGGACATTGCCACGCTGGACGCCGAAGCCGCACAGGTTCGAGCCCGGCAAAACTGGGTTGACCTGGCGGCACGCATCAAGGCGCTGTTTGTGCAGCGGTATCTGGTGCGGGCCAATGAGCGCATAGCCAATGAGACGCTGGAGCTGATGCTGCAGCAAGAAAAGGTGATGCAGGTGCGTTATGCCGGCGGCCTGGCGGCGCAGCAGGACATCACCCGCATCCATGTGGAGCACACCGCGATGCGCGCCGAACTGGTGGCGCTGGGCGCGGAGTGGCGACAGACCCAGACGCGACTCAACACCCTGCTGGCACGCCCAGCCCATGCGCCGCTGGCAGCACCCTTGGCACTGCGCCCGTTGCCCGAAGCCGCTAGTCTGGATTTTGCTGCTCTGTCCGAACGCCTGCGCAATGCCAACCCGTCTCTCTCCGTGGCTGCTTTTGGCGTGCTGTCTGCTGAAAAGACTCGTGACCTGACGAACAAAAGCCGCTACCCCGATTTCACACTCGGCATCAACGCCATGCAGCGGCAAAACACATTCAAGGAATGGGGCCTGATGGTGGAGCTCAACCTGCCCATCCGCGACCGCGTTCTGCAGGCTCAGGAGCGCGAGTCCGAGGCCCTGCTCGCAGCCGCCCAGTCGCGCCAGCAGGCCGCAGCGACCCAGTTGCTGGCGGAACTCGCGGACAACCTGATCGCGCTTGACGCAGCGCGCCAGACCGAGCACTTGATGACCTATAGCCTGATGCCCCAGGCCGACTTGACCTGGCGCGCCGCACTGGCGGCCTATGAAAATGGCAAGGCAGACTTCACCACCTTGCTGGACGCCCAACGCCAGATCCGCCAGGCCCGCCAAAGCCAGATCAAGGCACAGGCGGAAGCACAAATGCGTTTGATCGACATAGAACGACTGGTGGGAGAAGAGTTATGAAATCCGGTGCAGGACTTGTTGTGGGCGCAGTGGCCCTGGCCGCCGCTGTGGGTGGCGGGTATTGGCTGGGGCTGGCTGGTGGCAAGGCCCAATCGCCGCAAGCGGTGGCCGGTGCCGGGGTTAAGGCCCCGGATGCGGTTAAGCAGCAACCCAAGCTGCTGTACTACCGCAACCCCATGGGCTTGGCGGATACCTCGCCAGTGCCTAAAAAGGATTCCATGGGTATGGACTACATCGCCGTCTATGACAGCGTCGCTGCGGACGATCCCGTATCCAGCAATCAGGTGAAGATCAGCACCGACAAGGTGCAAAAGATGGGTGTGCGGACCGAGGCAGTACAACTGCGCAGCATGGACCGCACCATCCGCGCGGCTGGGCGCGTAGAGCCGGACGAGCGGCGCATATTCATGATCGCACCCAAGTTTGAAGGTTATGTGGAGCGCCTGCATGTCAACGTGACCGGGCAACCGGTGGCCAAGGGTCAGCCGCTGTTTGAGGTCTACAGCCCGGAGCTGGTGTCGCTGCAGCGCGAGTATGCGATTGCAGCGCAGGGGGTGGCATCGCTCAAGGGTGCGGACAGCCCCGCCCAGTTGGGCATGGGGCGCCTGGTCGAGTCAGCTCTGCAGCGGCTCAAAAACTGGGACATCTCTGAAGAGCAGGTCAAGGCCCTGGTGGCTTCCGGCGAGACCAAGCGCACCATGACCTATCGCTCCCCCGTGTCCGGCGTCGTGACCGAAAAGAAGGCCGTTCAAGGCATGCGTTTTATGCCGGGTGAGGCGCTCTACCAGGTGTCCGATCTGTCGGCCGTTTGGGTGGTGGCGGATGTGGCTGAGCAGGACATTGGCCTGGTCAAGACCGGCAGCAAGGCCCGCATCAGGATCAACGCCTACCCCGACAAGTCCTTCGAGGGCAAGATTACCTATGTCTATCCAACGTTGAAGATGGAGACCCGCAGCGTCCAGGTCCGCGTGGAGCTGTCCAACCCGGGGCTGTTGCTCAAGCCGTCCATGTTTGCACAGGTTGAACTGCCTGTGTCGGCGAAAGGTCTGGTGCTGACGGTGCCCGTGTCGGCGGTGATTGACAGTGGCACGCGCCAGGTCGTGCTGGTGCAATTGGGAGCAGGGCGTTTTGAGCCACGTGAAGTCCGCTTGGGTGAGCGCAGTGACGACTACGTTGTCGTGCGCGAAGGCGTGAAAGAAGGCGAACTGGTGGTGACTGCCGCCAACTTCCTGATTGATGCCGAGAGCAACCTCAAGGCGGCATTGGGCGGCTTTGGTTCTACATCAAATTCGGCTCCAGCCCTCGTAGATACTTCACAGGTAGCTACAAAATCAGTAGCGAGCGTCAGCCACCGCGCCGATGCTGTGGTGGACAACGTGGATGCCAAGGGCAATGCCGTCACCCTGACACACGGCCCGGTGGCCAGCCTGAAGTGGCCCGGCATGACCATGGAATTTAAGCTTGCCAATACCGCGCTGTTGAAAGACCTGCAGCCCGGTGCCAAGGTGGCGATTGAGTTCGTGGAGCGCCAACCGGGTGAGTGGGTCATCACCAGCGTCAAGAAATAGCCATGCTCGCTAACATTATCGACTGGTCCGGCCGCAACCGCTTCCTGGTCCTGCTGGCCACCCTGTTCATCGTGCTGGCTGGCATCTTTGCGGTGTTGCGTACGCCGATCGACGCCTTGCCCGATTTGTCCGACGTGCAGGTCATCGTCTACACCGAGGTGCCCGGCCAGGCGCCGCAGGTGGTGGAAGACCAGGTGACCTATCCGCTGACCACGGCCATGCTGTCGGTGCCGAAGTCCAAGGTGGTACGCGGCTTCTCGTTCTTTGGCGCGTCCTTTGTCTACATCATCTTTGACGACGGCACCGACATTTACTGGGCCCGCTCCCGCGTGCTGGAGTACCTGAACTTTGCTTCGGGGCGCATGCCCAAAGGAATCACACCGCAGATCGGGCCGGACGCCACCGGCGTGGGCTGGGTCTACCAGTACGCGCTGATTGGCAAAGACAAGACGCTGGCCGAACTGCGCAGCGTGCAGGACTGGTTCCTGCGTTACCAGCTGACCAAGGCCCAGGGCGTGGCCGAAGTGGCTTCGGTCGGCGGTTTTGTGCAGACCTACCAGGTGACGGTGGACCCGGTGAAGCTGCGCTCCTTCGGCATCCCGCTGATGAAGGTGGCACAAATAATCCGTGACTCCAACCGCGATGTGGGCGGCCGCGCGGTGGAGATGGCAGAGACTGAGTACATGGTGCGGGGCAAGGGCTATCTGCGCGGCAGGGCCGACATTGAAATGCTGGTGGTCAAAAGCGAAAAGGGTACGCCGGTGCTGGTGCGCGACATCGCGCGCGTCGAGCTGGTGCCGGACGAACGCCGTGGCGTGGCCGAACTCAATGGCGAAGGTGAAGTGGTGGGTGGCATTGTGATGGCGCGCTACGGCCAGAACGCGCTCGAAGTGATCAGCAACGTCAAGGCCAAAATTGAGGAACTGCAATCGGGCTTGCCAGCAGGCGTGACGGTGCAGACGGTGTATGACCGCTCGGACCTGATTTACCGTGCCATCGACAATCTCAAACGCACGCTGCTTGAAGAGTCGGTCATCGTGGCCCTGGTCTGCTTCGTGTTCCTGCTCCATCTGCGCAGCGCACTGGTCGCCATTCTGATGCTGCCGGTGGGCGTGCTGATGGCCTTCATCGCCATGCGCCTGCTGGGTATGAACTCCAACCTGATGAGCTTGGGCGGCATCGCCATTGCCATTGGCGCCATGATCGACGCCGCCATCGTGATGATCGAAAACGCGCACAAGCACCTGGAGCGTCTGCCACCTGAACACAGCACCACCGACCGCGCCAGCGCCATGATGGATGCCTGCAAGGAAGTGGGACCCGCGCTGTTCTTCTCGCTGCTCATCATCACCGTGTCTTTCCTACCGGTGTTCACGCTCGAAGCCCAGGAGGGGCGGCTGTTCTCGCCACTGGCCTATACCAAGACTTTCTCGATGGCGGGAGCTGCCATGCTGTCGGTCACATTGGTGCCGGT
>CAIQBN010000254.1 GCA_903870065.1 uncultured beta proteobacterium
ACTGGCGTGACCGTTTGTGTCGGTCACGTTCGTCGGACTCAGCGGTCACGTTGCCGGAATCCTCCCGGTCACCTTCGCCGGACTATCGGTCACGTTCCCGGAATCGCCGGTCACGTTGGATCGGAATACTCAGTCTTGTACCTTTACATCGTTGGTGCTACCAGCATCAGAAAACCGCCCGTCACCGTGTCGCTCAATAAAGTCCGATACCTGCTGCAATATCTGCCTCCGTTCATCGTTGCCTTTGCCACGCGTGGACTGCCACAACTTGAATGCATACGCTGCGGCTGCGGCCGCTGCGCCAGCTTGCCAGCCAGTCACTCCATAATTGGTTGCCAGTTCACCAGCTAGGCCGATCAAAGCAAACCGCCCTGCTGCCCGTTTGTGCTGTCCTTCGATGCCATCGGTTGCGAACATTGGTGCAGCCTTCAATTCCTCCAACTTCGCGCAAAAGTCGCTTTTATCGAATGCCAGATTTTCCAGAAACGCCCGGCCTGCATGGCCATGGTTTTGTGCTGCTGCCTGTTTGATAGCGTCAGAGAACTCCCGACCACCTTTAGCGCCGTGCAGGTTGTCCCAAGCCCCATAAGTTTGCTCCACTGGTATATCCATCAGCCGCATAGCCTGGCCAGACTTGATCTTATGTCCACCCTCGGCCATCGTGGTTGCAATGGTGCGTTCACCGTTGGACATAACAAAGCAACGCCACCTTGTCACGCTCTGCGCATTCCCGGTTCGGCTTGCCCGTTGTTTGCCACGCCCGTTTCCCAGCATGTAAACAATTTCACCAACCTGTTTGGGATCACATTCGCTGATTTCGTCCAGTGCCAACAGACAATCATTGAACATGGCTGCTGTACCCTCAAGCCCGTTGCCAGTAGCCCGCCAACTTCGCTTAAAACCCGTCCCACCCCATGTTGCGCAGGCTGCATCCATGGCAGTGCTTTTACCCGTGCTGGATTCACCGACAAGGTGGAAACCGCCGCTTTCCCCATTGCACTTCTGCAGCAATGGGCCAACGAATGATGCCGATACGGTCAGCAGCAATAGCGGGTTGCCCACGGCCTTTGCCGCAATACCTTCTTGCCAACCCGCCAATGTTCCGCCCTGAGTGTGTTCTTCGTGGCCATGTTCACCGCTTTGGAAGATCACGCTTGCAGCCTTCGGCCCAATCACTGTATCTGGCAATACAAAAGAATCCCCACACCAGCCCACCTGCAACGCGCAATGGATGTGCCGCTTTGGCATTGCGTTTTGTAAGTAGTTTTGCAATTGCTGCCTTGCCTTGGTGGGATCAAGTGCCACACCCATTGCCAACAATTCGCCTCGCAACTGCGTACCATCACCTGCAAGTAGCGCCATTGGCATTGCCCATTCGCGCCACTTGCCCACTGTTGGTTTAAATCGCAACAGTCGTCCGAAGTTGTTGCCTTGCCCGTCAAATGTGACGGCATCAATGTGCAGTGGGGAACATAGCCAATCGTCAACAGGACCTTCAATTTCCCCTTTTTTGTTTACTTTGATGCCGCAGTAGTACACGCCGGGTCGATGCTTACCTTCGCTGGATTTATGCCAATCATCCAATACTACATAGCGCGGCCTTGCGTCCATGTTGGGAAACGGATATTCCGCGACCGGTGGGGCTTTAGCACCTTCGATGGTTTCTATGGCTTCGCTGCCTGCCGCAGGTGCCTGCACTGTGGCCACAGCCTGCAGACTTTCAGCATCCTTCTGGCCAATATAGCTTGTTGCGAACCGGTGAATCTGACCGTCGGCAATGATTTCTTCAGGTGGTATCAATCCCGCCGCTTCGATGGCCGCGTGAAACGCTTGCTCGGGGGTGAAGCCAGTGGCAAAATTCAGGTCGTTGGTGGTGTTGGTAGTAAGCCCTTCGTTGTCGCAAGCACCGGGGGCTTTTTCAATGGGCGTGGCCGCTCCCGGCATTGCGCCGTATGTAAATTGATTCATGGTTTATGCTCCCGTCAATTCAGAATCGCGGGTAGCTGCGAGCTGCGCTATGTAGGCATCAATCTCGTGAACAATCCAGCGGCTTGAAGTGCCAATCTTTACGGGGGCTGGAAA
>CAIQBN010000255.1 GCA_903870065.1 uncultured beta proteobacterium
CCATGCTGCCATTTCGGCCATCAGCCGCGCGGCCAGCAAAGACACCACCACAAAAGCCTGAACCACACCACAAGGAAACACATCATGGGTGCTTACGAAACACAAGGCTTCAAACTCAACGACACCGGTCGGCGCATCGTCGTCGACCCAGTGACCCGCATCGAGGGCCACATGCGTTGCGAGGTCAACCTCGACAAGAACAACGTCATCACCAACGCCGTCTCCACCGGCACCATGTGGCGCGGCCTGGAAGTCATCCTCAAGGGCCGCGACCCGCGTGATGCCTGGGCTTTTGTAGAGCGCATCTGCGGTGTCTGCACCGGCACCCACGCACTGACCTCGGTGCGCGCAGTGGAGGATGCGTTGGGCATCAAAATTCCTAAAAACGCCCACCTGCTGCGCGGCCTGTTTGACAAGACGCTCCAGGTGCATGACCACGTGGTGCACTTTTATCACCTGCACGCGTTTGACTGGGTAGACGTGGTGAATGCGCTCAAGGCGGATCCCAAGAAGACCTCCGAGCTGCAGCAGCTGGTGTCCCCCAGCCACGCCCTGTCGTCACCGGGCTACTTTCGCGACCTGCAAAACCGCATCAAGAAATTCGTCGAGAGCGGCCAGCTCGGCCCCTTCACCAATGGCTACTGGGGCTCCAAAGCCTATGTGCTGCCGCCCGAGGCCAACCTGATGGCCGTGGCGCACTATCTCGAAGCGCTGGATTTGCAGAAGGACTGGGTCAAGATCCACACCATCATTGGCGGCAAGAACCCGCACCCCAACTTCCTGGTGGGTGGCATGCCCTGCGCCATCAATATCGATGGCAATGGTGCATCCGGTGCGCCCATCAACATGGAACGGCTCAACTTCATCAAGTCGCGCATCGACGAAATGAACGAGTTTGTAAAAAACGTTTACCTACCCGACGTGCTGGCCATTGGCACGCTTTACAAGCACTCCGGTTGGCTGCACGGTGGCGGCCTGGCGGCCACCAACGTGATGGACTACGGCGAATACGCCAAGGTTAACTACGACAAAAAGACCGACCAGTTGCCGGGCGGCGTGATTCTGAACGGCAAGTGGGACGAAATCCATGCGGTGGACCCGCGCGACCCCGAGCAAATCCAAGAATTTGTGACCCACAGTTGGTATAAATACGCTGATGAAACCAAGGGTCTGCACCCCTGGGACGGTGTTACCGAACCCAATTTCGCGCTGGGCAAAAACACCAAGGGCAGCAAGACCAACATAGAACAAATCGACGAGAGCGCCAAATACTCATGGATCAAAGCACCGCGCTGGCGCGGACATGCGGTAGAAGTGGGTCCACTGCCCCGCTACATCCTGGCCTATGCTCACGCATTGAAGGGCAACAAATATGCCCAGCGCCCCAAAGAGCAGCTGGAATTTGCCGCCATGATGGTCAACAGCGGCGTGCCCAAGGCCTTGGGTCTGCCAGAGACCCAATTCACACTGAAACAGCTGCTGCCCAGCACCATTGGGCGCACCCTGGCGCGCTGCCTGGAAGGCCAGTATTGCGCCGAGATGATGCTGGAGGATTACAACGAACTGATCGCCAACATCAAAGCGGGCGACACGGCCACCGCCAATGTTGACAAATGGGACCCCGCGTCCTGGCCCAAGGAAGCCAAAGGCGTGGGTACATCGGCAGCACCACGCGGTGCCCTGGCGCATTGGATAAAAATCAAGGACGGCAAAATCGACAACTATCAGTGCGTGGTGCCCACCACCTGGAACGGCAGCCCCCGCGATGCCAAGGGCCAGATCGGTGCCTTTGAAGCGGCTCTGATGGGCACACCCATGGTCAACCCTGAGCAGCCGCTGGAAATTCTGCGCACTCTGCATTCCTTCGACCCCTGCCTGGCCTGCTCGACCCACGTCATGAGCCCGGATGGACAGGAAATGGCCAACGTCAAGGTTCGTTAGAACCGCCGCGCCCGCACACTTCATTGGAGACACACATGCAATTCATCGCACCCCGTTTTATTCGTGCTGCCGCTCTGGCAGGTTTGGCATTCACCGTGGGCGTTGCCCAAGCCCACACCGGGCATGGCACGTCGGGCATCAGTGAAGGTCTGGCGCACCCATTGGGCGCAGATCACTTGCTCGCCATGTTGGCAGTGGGTATCTGGTCGGTCTCGGCTCTGCCTGCAGGCAAGGTCTGGTGGGGGCCAACGACGTTCCTCCTGTCGCTGGTCATCAGCGCGGCTCTGGGGGCGGCCGGCCTGCAGGTGCCGTTTCTCGAACAGATGATTGCGCTGAGCGTGGTTGTGTTTGGCGCCATGCTGGTGCTCACGCGCTTGACCATGCCGGTGAGTTGGGGGCTTGGTCTGGTGGCTTTGGCCGCCGCACTGCACGGTTTGGCGCATGGCGCTGAAACACCGGCGAGCGGCTTTGTTGCCTACGCGCTGGGCTTTGTCGCGACGACCGCCGCACTGCATATAGGTGGCGTGGTCGCTGGTCTGGCTATGCGTCAATACATGGCACGCAATGCCACCTGGGCGATGGCCGGTCTGGGCACCCTGTGTAGCGGTAGCGGCATCTACCTGTTCAGCCAGCTCTGAAGCCCCTCGAAAGAAGACACCATGAACACCAGCGCCCACACAGCGGTGGAACAACTCCACGCCGCACTGCCGTCCGAAGAACAGGAGATGGCGCACAGCCAGTCGATCAAGTCGGTGTATGTTTACGAAGCGCCGGTGCGCTTTTGGCACTGGGTCAACGCCCTGGCCATCAGCGTGCTGTGCATCACCGGCTACTTCATCGGCTCGCCCCTGCCCAGCATGCCCGGTGAGGCCAGCGACCATTTCCTGATGGGCTATATCCGTTTTATCCATTTTTCTGCTGCCTACATCATGACCATTGGGCTGCTCGGGCGCTCGTATTGGGCTCTGGTGGGCAACCACCATGCGCGCGAACTGTATTCAGTGCCTTTGACGCAGCGTGACTACTGGCATGAAATGTTGGCCATGGTCAAGTGGTACGCCTTCATAGGTCCGCGTCCGGGCCCCTACATCGGCCACAACCCGATGGCTCGCTTTGCCATGTTTTTTGTGTTCCTGTTCACGGCCGTGTTCATGATTTTCACTGGCTTTGCTATGTATGGCGAGGGCACCCAGGCCGGCTCATGGGCCAACAACCTGTTTGGCTGGGTGATCCCGCTGATGGGCCAGTCGCAAGACGTGCACACCTGGCATCACATGGGCATGTGGCTGATCGTGATCTTTGCCATGGCACACATCTATGCCGCCATCCGTGAAGACATCATGGGTCGCCAAAGCGTGGTCAGCACCATGATCTCTGGCTATCGAACCTTCAAGGATTGAGTTATTGTGATGCTTTGTCAACCAGTGCGGCAACCTGCCGGAGTTCCAACCCGGTCACCGATCCATCCAGGTCGGTTTCTGGAGCGGCATTTCATGCGGCCATTGGCGTTGACTCAAACCCACACTGCCCAGTTGCTCGGTGTTTCGCGGCGCCGCATCAATGAGCTAACGCAGGGTCATCGCGCCATGACAGCTGACACGGCCATACGCTGTGCCGTGGCCTTCGGCGTGAGAGCTGACTTCTGGCTTGCTTTGCAGTCCAACTGGGACAGTTTTCACGCCTGGCGAGCACTGCGCCAGCGCACCCTTCCCCTTTAATCCAGACGCAACTTGCGTGAGACACCCCCATGAGCACTTGCACACCCAAAAACGCCTGTAACCCCCCAAGTTACACCTCCCACGAAGAGCATATTGTTGTGCTGGGCATTGGCAACGTGCTTTGGGCAGACGAGGGTTTTGGCGTGCGCTGCGTCGAGACGCTGCAACGCGAGTGGACCTTTGCGCCGCATGTGGAGCTGATCGATGGCGGCACCCAGGGCCTGTACCTGATCGAAAACGTGCAATCGGCCACTAGGCTACTGATTTTTGATGCGATTGACTACGGCCTGGCGCCCGGCACGCTCAAACTGATCGAAAACGACGAGGTTCCGCGCTTCATGGGTGCCAAGAAGATGAGCCTGCACCAAACCGGTTTTCAGGAAGTGCTGTGCCTGGCTCAGTTCACAGGCCACTACCCGGAGCAAGTTTTGCTGATTGGCTGCCAACCCGAAGAGTTGGAAGACTTTGGCGGCAGCCTGCGTGACAGCGTCAAGCAGACCCTGCCCCAGGCTTTGGCGCTGGGACTGCAACGCCTTCGCGCGTGGGGCGCAGAGCCGCAGCAGCGTCCCCAGCCTTTAGCCGAAGATGCCACGCTGACCGGCGCCATGTTGACACTCGAGCGCTACGAAGCCGAGCGTCCCAGCGCCCTGCAGGCGTGCCGCGTCGGCGATGACCGCTTTATCCCCAAGGTGGTCTGAGATGTGCATAGGTATTCCCATGCAGGTGATGGCAGTGGAGCCGGGCTTTGCCCAGGTGAGCGGCCGGGGTGAAATGCGGCGCGTTAACACCCTGCTGATCGGTAACTGCAAACCCGGCCAATGCTTGCTTGTATTTCTAAATGACGCGCGTGAAGTCATCAGCGATGCGCGCGCGCTTGAAATCAACGCCACGTTAGACATGCTTCAAGCGGTGCTTGACACCGGTGCTTTGCCAGCAGCTGATGATCCGGGCTTTGTCCTGCCATCGGCAATGAACATGGCTGACCTGAAGCAGCTGACCCAAAGCTGATTTTTTTTAAATTGACCCATTGGAATACCCCATGATCGAGATCGACATTGAAGCCCCAGTCTTATTGGCGCAACTGGTGAGCAAACACAAGGCCCAGTGGCTTGACTTTGACAAGATTGAGCCCTGGCTGACCCAGCAGCAGGGTGACTGGGTGCTGCTGTTTGCGGGCGATCCGGTTCGTTTTCCTGAGTCCAATGACGTGGCAGTGGTGTTGCCAGAGCTGCAACGTGCCTGTGCCGCGAATGGCCGCGCCTTTGGCATTGCGGTTGCCGTTCCAGAAAGTGCCGAAGCCTTAGCGAAAAAATTCGGCTCGCAACGCTGGCCAACCCTGATGTTCTTCCGTTCAGGTCAGTATGTAACCACCGTTTGCGGCATGCACGACTGGATTGATTACTTGTCCCTGGTTAACCAAGCACTTGATACCCCCATCGGTCGCGCACCCACTATCGGTATTCCGGTGGTCAGCAGCACCGCCAGCAGTAGCCAGTGCCAGTGACCCGTCAACTAGCTTTCATTGACTGCGAGAACCTTATGAACCCAAACTATGAAGTCCGTCCGTTTCCAATTCCCTTGGTCGCTGCGCCCGGCCCGGGTGACTTGATCGAGGACGAAACACTGGACTACTTGAGCATGCCACAGGGCATGGCCATGTTCCACCCGCCGAGATTGCCGGAGCCAGAAGAAATTGCAGCCTGCGAGGGAGCCGTGCGGGTGCTTCAGGAGGTGCTTGATGCACTGCATCGGGTCAGCCAAAACTTGGCGCCAAAGCGTCAAACGATGAGCGTCAAGCTCGCAGGTTTGCAGGCTGCTGATGTCGCACTCTTGAACCAGGTGCTGGGCGAAGGCGAAGTCAGCGCCCAGATAGTGCGTGAAGACGGCGCGCCAATATTTCAGATTCAGGAATCAGTTTTTGCCGGTGTCTGGCGCGTGTTGGGCTCCGATCCCAGCGGTGCATCTTTGGATTACATTGAAATTGGCGCGGTGCCCGAGGTGCTGCGCGAGGTGGCCCTGGCCGATGGTGCCAGCGCGGTACCCGCGGCATTGCCAGCTCCCCCACACGTCATGAACGTGCCCAGTGTGTTGGTGGAGCTGGAGGATCAGCGCCGCGTCTGGCGCTCGGGCGATCTGTCACACGTGGTCAACCTGACCCTGCTGCCCCTGACGCCAGAAGACATTGGCTACCTGGACTACCGGCTGGGCACGGGTCGGGTGCTGATCTTGTCGCGCGGTTACGGCAACTGCCGCATCACCAACTGCTGCGTGCCCAACACCTGGCGTGTGGTTTACTACAACTCCATGGACACCGTCATTCTCAACTCGGTCGAAGTGACCGACATGCCGGACGTGGCGTGCGCTGCACCCGAAGATTTGCTCGACTCTGCCGAGCGTGTCGCCGAAGTGCTGAAATGGGTGCGCCAGGCTTGAACGCTGAGGCACACAAGGACTGACTATGAGCGGCATCAACGGACAGCAATTCGAAGGCAGCTACCTGGGTGATCGCAGGCGCTTGCCACCAGCGGCTCGACTCGAATGCAAAATCTGCTGGTGGGTGTATGACCCCATCGAGGGCGACGCGCAGTGGCAGATTGAGCCCGGCACGCCCTTTGCAGAGCTGCCTATCCATTGGCGCTGTCCGCAGTGCGACGGCACGGCCGAGCAGTTTTTGGTAATCGCATGAACCGCCGGACCTTTCCCAAGGCAAATGGCAGCGCAGTGCGCTGCACGGAGTTCTGCGCATGAGCGCCTTGTTAGAAAGTCGCGTGCAAACGCTGCAGCGGGTGTTTGCACACATCGCCTCCACCCGCATGCAGGGCGTGCCTGTGCAAAACCCGGCTTTGCGCGTGCAGGCCGTGGGCTTTGCGCCGCAGCTTGACCCAGAGGGTGGCGAACGGCTGCTCGGCGTGCTGGTGACACCCTGGTTCATGAACCTGGTGTTTCTGCCATTGGCCGAGCCCCGTGCGGGTGGAGCCGTGCTCGGCGTGGGGCAAAAGGCCAGACACCAGATTGGCAACCAAACCTTTGAATTCATCGGCGCGCACGAAGATGGACTGGGCGCCTTTGCCTGCTGCTCGCTGTTCTCTCCGATGTTTGAATTTGTCGACCACGCAGCCGCAGTGGCAACCGCCTGCGAGGTGCTGAACCTGCTGCGCACGCCATCACCGACACGGCAACCGATGCAACCAGCGGATGCAGCGCCGAGCCGACGCGGCTTCCTGTTGGGGCGCGCTGGAGCCAGCGCATGACAGCCATCCCGCTGCAAACCCCATCCATGACGCTGGCCGGGCACTACACATTGCGCCCTGGCCAGCACCCCAGCATCACCGGCCAGCGCCCGCTGCTGGGCGGCGGTCGGCTGGGTCGGTTGCTGCGCGGGCAACAGGGCGAGTCCATCGTACGCACCCTGGGCAACGTGTTCACCCTTTGCGCGCACGCCCACCGGCGCACCGCTCGTTTGGCTCTGCACGCGGCAAGCCCGCAGAAGAGCGCCGTGTTGTCGGTGGAAGCGCCCGTGTTGCTGCGCCTGGAAACGGCGCACGACCTGTCTCCCGCGCGTTGCCTTGCCGCTTGGCACCCCCTGGCCTGCACATTGACACCACAAACCCACTCCCTGGACTTGCTCAACCTAGACACTGCCGTGCAATCCATCCATTTACGCGCCATCGCCCAGGCCATGGCAAACGACCCCGACTTCGTGCAGCGCCCGCTGTGGCGCGGCCAGTGTGCACAAACGGGGGCTTGGACTCGTTTGCGCCAACCAGCCAAACACGGTACGCTTGCTCCCAACGCGTGGACCCGCCTGAGTGCACGCTGGATGGAACTTGTGAACATTACCTCTGCTGCCCCTCTCACCGACGATGAACAACACGCGCCCTTGCTGGACAGCGGGTCGCTGCTCCTCGACCAAGGTCAGGCCATTGCCTGGTGCGAAATGGCACGCGGCCGCCTGCTGCCTGGCCGCGGCCTACGACCCCTGCGTGGACTGCAGCGTGTTGGGCACCGCCGCCACCGAGGAGCACGCTGATGCATGAACTCAGCCTGGCCGGGGGCATTCTGCGGGTGCTGGAGCAGACCCGTGCGCGCGACCCATTCGAGCGTGTCACCCACTTGCGGCTGGAAGCCGGTGCGCTGTGTGGCGTGGAGATGGCGTCACTGCGCTTTGCGCTGCAAGCCATCGCACCCGATACTTGCCTGGAAGGCGCGCACATCGAGATTGACGAACCGCCCGGCAGCGCCTGGTGCTTGCCTTGCGGCCAAAATGTTGCGATAACGTCCCGTCTGGACCCCTGCCCCCTGTGCGGTGGTTACCAACTGCAGCCCACCGGCGGTACCGAGCTGCGGGTGGTGGACATGCAGGTTGTCTAAACTCACGCCCAAACAACAAAGGAACATACCATGTGCGTCGTCTGCGGCTGCAGCAATACCGGAACCAGCAAACCGGATTCAAGGCCTGAAGTTCACCCCAGCACCGGCGACTTGCACTTCGGCGCCGGTGCGGCTCGGGTGTCGGTGCCCGGTTTAACCCAACAGCGCACCATCAAAATCGAAGAAGATGTGCTGGGTGCCAACAACGCCGTTGCCACGCAAAACCGCGCGCACTTTGCCGCGCACGGCGTGCGGGCGCTGAACCTGGTCTCCAGCCCCGGATCGGGCAAAACCACGTTGCTTTGCGCCACCATCCACGCCCTCAAACAACAGGCACCCAGTCTGGCAGTGGCGGTGATCGAGGGCGATCAGCAAACCAGTTTTGATGCCGACCGTATCCGTGCTACCGGGGCACCCGCCATCCAGGTCAATACCGGCAAGGGCTGCCACCTGGACGCTCCCATGGTGGCACAGGCGTTTGCGCAACTAGCCACGCACGAACATGCGCACGAGCACGAACATCCCCATGCACACCCGCATGAACATTCCCATGATGAGCACCATCATCACGGGCATGAACATGGGCATCAGCATTCTCACGGCCATGGGCATGCCCACACGCACGCAACCCAGTCGCTGCTGTTTATCGAGAACGTCGGCAACCTGGTGTGCCCGGCGCTGTGGGACCTGGGCGAAGAGGCCAAGGTCGCCATCCTGTCGGTCACCGAGGGCGAGGACAAACCGCTCAAATACCCCGACATGTTTGCTTGCGCGCAGCTGATGATCCTCAACAAGATCGACTTACTGCCGCACCTGAGCTTTGATGTGGCGCGCTGCAAAGACTATGCGCGTCGGGTCAACCCGGGCATCACGATTTTGGAGCTGTCCGCCAGCACCGGCGCAGGCATGCAGGCCTGGCTGGACTGGCTCTTGGTTGAGCCGGCGCACCACCACCACGCACCGGATTCCCGGCAAGCCCGCATCGCCCAGCTGGAAGCC
Organism: uncultured beta proteobacterium; assembly: GCA_903870065.1. Lineage (GTDB taxonomy): Bacteria > Pseudomonadota > Gammaproteobacteria > Burkholderiales > Burkholderiaceae_C > Allorhodoferax. Next base: position 9,030 of record CAIQBN010000255.1, read on the forward strand.
GAGCTGGCGCAACTCAAGGCGGAACATCCTGAGCCCACACGCTCCCCCACTGCGTGTGGGTCGCTACCCCCCGAGGGGGTGCGATTCACCTTGGGGCGGCCCGGCGGTGAATCCTAGACCATGGCTCGTATCCTGGCTTGCGGCGCATTCCTTAAAAATGCCGCCTGTCTGCTCGACACACAGTCACCCGCTGCACCGCTCTGGTCAGCGCAGCATGGTGATCTGTCGGACCCTGCAGCCTGCGCGGCGCTAGAGCAATCCGTGCGCACGTTGCTGGCGCAGGCGGGCGGGCGCAGTGATGCCGTGGCGCATGACCTGCATCCCGATTTTTTCAGCACCCATCTGGCCCTGCGGCTGGCGCACGAAAACGGAGTCACAGCCATTGCAGTGCAGCACCACCACGCCCATATTGCGGCAGTGTTGGCCGAGCATGGCGCGCATCACAACACGGCGAGCCCGGTGCTTGGCATCGCGCTGGATGGCGTGGGTCTCGGCACGGATGGCTTGGCCTGGGGCGGTGAAGTGCTGCTGGTGGATGGTGCCCAATGTGAGCGCGTCGGTCATTTGAGCCCCTTGGCCTTGCCCGGTGGTGACGTGGCCGCGCGGGAACCTTGGCGCATGGGCGCCGCTGCACTACAGGCTTGTGGCATGGCTGAGCAGATCGTTGCGCGCTTCGCAGCGGCAGTGGGCGCGCAAGCGGCACGCACTATTCACACCATGCTGCAGCGTGGCCTTAATTGCCCAGAAACCACGGCTGCCGGGCGCTGGTTTGACGCGCTGGCCGGCTTGCTGGGTTTGTCTGTGCGCCAACAGCAAGAAGCACAAGCGGCCATCGCCCTGGAGCAGGCAGCCGCACACCATTTGCAACAACACCCTTTAATGGTTAACCCCAGCCACTGGGCTATCAATTCATGCGGCGAAATCGACCTGCGCCCCTTGCTGCGCTCAGAGGTGCTGAAAGTCGATGTGCACAATGCGCAAGCGGTCGAGGCCGCTTGTGCGCGCTTTCACCTGACACTGGCCGACGCCCTGTGCGCCCACACCATCGCCCAAGCACAGACCAAGCAACTGGGCGATGTGGCTTTGGGCGGCGGATGCTTCTTCAACCGCATCCTCACGCAACGCATCGTTTCGCAGCTTAAAGCCGCTGGCCTCAACGTGCTGCAAACCAAGAGCCTGTCGTGCGGTGATGCGGGATTGGCGTTAGGCCAGGCGTGGGTTGCGGCTCGCACGATAAACATACACATAAATACGCCTGTAGCGCTCATGGAATATGCATGAGTAGCTACTATTTACATAGCAACAAAAGGTATCCATCATGTGCCTAGCCATTCCCGCCCGTGTGGTGCAACTGCTACCGGGCCAACGTGCCATCGTCGATTTAGGTGGCGTGCGTAAAGAGGTGTCCATTGATCTGGTGGACGACGCGCAGGTGGGCGACTACGTGATCATCCACGTGGGCTATGCCATCGGCAAGATCGACCCCGAAGAAGCACAGCGCACGCTGGCGCTGTTTGCCGAGCTGGCGCAGTCTGAGGCACGTTCATGAAATACATCGACGAATTCCGCGATGGCGACGGCGCACGCCACATTGCCGCCAACATCGCCGCCGAGGTCCGCCCCGGTGTGGTCTACAACTTCATGGAGTTTTGCGGCGGCCACACCCACGCCATCTCCCGCTACGGCATTGCCGACATGTTGCCTGCCAATGTGCACATGATCCATGGACCGGGTTGCCCGGTGTGCGTGTTGCCGATTGGCCGCGTCGATCTGGCGATCCGCCTGGCACTGGATCGTGGCGTGATGCTGTGCACCTATGGCGACACCATGCGCGTGCCCGCCTCCG
>CAIQBN010000256.1 GCA_903870065.1 uncultured beta proteobacterium
GACCATTCTGAACAGCGTAGACGCCCATATTTACATCAAGGATCGCGAGCTGAAATACCGGTATGTCAATCGCAAGGTCGCTGAGCTGTTCGGCAGGAAGGCAGATGAAATAGTGGGCCGGACCGATGCTGAGTTTTTTGATCCACAAACGGTAGACAAGCTGGCCCTCAATGACCGTCGCGTCATTCAGGATGGGGCTCGGGTTGAGGCTGAAGAAGTCAACCGCAGTGCGGACGGTTCGGACAGTCGAACCTATCTTTCGGTGAAGTTGCCGCTGCGCAGCGACGATGGCCGCATTTACGCCTTGTGTGGCATCTCCACCGACATAACCGCGCACAAACTGGCTGAAGAAGCTATCCACCAACTGGCATTTTTCGACCCGCTGACCAAGTTGCCGAACCGGCGGCTTTTGCTTGAAAACATGCATACCGCCATCAGTTCAAGTGATCGCAACGAGGACTTTGGCGCACTGTTGTTCATTGATGTTGATAACTTCAAAGATTTAAACGATACCCAGGGCCACCATGTGGGCGACATGTATTTGCAGCAATTGGCGCTGCGCCTGGGCAGCTGCACACGAGCCCAGGATACGCTGGCTCGTCAGGGGGGTGATGAATTTGTTGTCATGCTGCAGAGTCTGGATGCGCAACCCCAACAGGCGGCCCAACAAGCGCGGCAGGTGGCTGAGAAAATTTTGGCTCGCCTGCGTGAACCCTACCATCTGGAAGGTAAAGACTTCAAGTCCAGCGTCAGTATTGGTGTTGCCATGTTCTCCGGCAAAGGCATCAGCCAGGATAACTTGCTGAAACAAGCCGACCTTGCGATGTACCGTGCCAAGAAGGATGGTCGCAACAGGGTGAGTTTCTTTGATCCGCAAATGCAGGCGCAAGTCAATGAACGCACGGCATTGGAAGCCGAACTGCAAGAGGCAATCACGCAGCAGCAATTTGAACTCTATTACCAACCGCAGTTCCGATTTGATGGCCTTCAAATTGGGGTGGAGGCGCTGGTTCGCTGGAATCATCCCCGACGCGGCGTGGTTTCACCCGGCGTGTTTATTGCTGTGGCGGAGAGCTCCGGGCTTATATTGCCCCTGGGTCAATGGATATTGGCGGCAGCCTGCCAACAGGCGGTGAGTTGGTCCACTGATCCCGAAAAGGCAAGTTGGAATGTTGCAATTAACGTCAGTGCCAAGCAATTCCACCAAATTGACTTTGTCCGGGAAGTGCGCGATGCCTTGCAGCGCTCGGGTGTTCCAGCGCAGCGAATTGGCCTTGAGTTGACTGAAAGCCAGTTGGTCGATGATCTGGAAGGTGTTGTTGTCAAAATGACTGCTTTGAAAGAACTCGGCATACGCATGTCACTGGACGATTTTGGAACCGGCGACTCGTCGCTCAGCGTTCTCAAGAGTTTGCCATTGGACCAGATAAAAATTGACCAATCGTTTGTCCGTGACCTGCTGACCGACCAGCAGGACCGCAGCATTGTCCGCGCCATTTTGACCTTGGGGGAAAGCCTGGGCCTGGAGGTCATTGCAGAGGGTGTCGAAACGGAAATGCAAAGAGAACTTTTGCTGAGCCTGGGTTGTCAGTATTTCCAAGGCTATTTGCTGGGGCGCCCTGCGCCCATATTGCAAGTGGCACCGATGCATTAAGCAGGCGGCAGGGCTTTCAGAACTTCAATGCGCCTCGACCGGATCATGATGTGCCCGTCATTGGCCAAGTCGTGGAGTATTCTGCTAACCATGTCCCGCGATGCGCCAACGCGTTCGGCCAATTCTTGCTGTGTCATGCGTTCTGTCAGGACACCAAGGCCTGCCTGTCCCGGCGTCAGACTGGTGAGCAGCGTTGTCAAACGCCCGTATACGTCAAGCAATGCAAGGCGTTTTACGTTTTCGACTGCCATACGGGTTCGTTGTATGAGCTTGGCAATCAACTGCAGAGCGAAATCCGGATTGGCCGCGATGTAGCGTCGCATCATGTCACGTGAAATGACCGAGCAGGTGGTGGTCTCGAGCGTTACCACCGAGGCCGATCGCATGCCTTCGTCCAGTGCCATTTCTCCAATGGGTTCTCCAGGTCCGTGGATATCCAGAATGACTTCTTTGCCATCGCGGTTGCTGGAATAAACTTTCACACGGCCCGCGAGAATGACAAACATCGCATCGCCACGTTCCCCCTCGTGGATGATTGTTGTGCCTTTTGCAAACGTAGTGATTCGGCCCTGCTCGGCAACGGTTCGCAACAAGGATTCACGAATCGCGTCGGTGGAAGTCGGAACTCGTGCGGGCATTGGCATCGGAGTACGGTCAGAGTTGCGGACAGTGAAGGGCTGCCCCAATGATAGAAGCACTGACGCCAAACGGCTACTTTCTTCTTAACCGGTACAGACGCGCCGTGCCATAGTCTTTGGCCAGTAGCTCCGTGCCCACCAGATCGCAGGCAAACGCACTGGCGGGTCGGGCAGCCAACACTGCGGCAAAAGGCTCTGTGACCAGCACCTGACCCGGAATCACTATGGGTTCCACCCGGGCGGCTCGCGTCACATGACCGCCGTAGTGTGCCAATTTTTGCGTCACAGGATCGGTGGCAGTGAAAACCGGGCCGGCATGCAGCGCAATTCGAACGTGGGTATCGGACGGCAGGCCCATGGTCACCCAATCGAGCGCACCCACTGCAGCCGAAAGCGTCAGGGCAAAGTGAGCCGCTTCGTCGGGTGTCTCGAAAACCGCATACAGTCCATCCCCTCGCGAGCTGATTTCGAGCGGCTGCACACCGATATCGCGCAAGGTTTTCGGTACCAGGCCCAAAAAAGTGGTGAAGAACGTGGGGAAGAACTCTTCGGCCAGGCGGCTGAATCCCTTGACATCGGCAAATAGCAAAGACTTGATGGAGCGGCCCCCTCCCACCACTTTTTGGGCCGGAGCGCGTACCCGCGGTTCCAACGCAACCTGCTCCGAGGGCGGGGGCAATGATTTGCGGCCACGCAATTCGGCAAGATCGATCACCTCCACAGGCGCTGCGAACTGGGACCACGTTGACTGGGTGGCCAGGGTGCCACCGGTGCGACCGGCTTGTGATGGGTCGGCCACTACCAGCATGCTGGGTACCACCGCAAGCTCCCGGGCGCGCAGAAAGGCCATGCCCTGTATCAGGTTGGAAGCATGCTCGAACAGCGCGTCGTCACCTAGGTAGCGTTCTTCGGTGGCGAAGGTGACCGACGTGGCGTTGGCCATGACGCGATCAAAGCGGGCGACCCAAGAATTGCCGCCCGGCAGCACACTCTGTGCGATGTAGTCATTTACCGCGAATGGCAAGACGATATTGACTTCCTGGGACCGCTCCAGCAGGCTCTCACAAAATAGGATGTCACTGCCACTGGCCGCCTGGGTATAAGCAACGATGGGAATGCCGGCCACTACAGACTGGTCGATGGCTAATTGCACGGTTGACTCCAGATCGGGTGGAAAGCGAGGGCAGCTTCGGTCGTCGGTGTCGATCATGTGACCGGAGAATGCGATCACCCTGGGGCCGGGAATCGCCGCCAGCGCCACATGCGTCGAATCCATCACACCGCTGAGCAGTTGCAGCTGGCGCCGCATGCTGGCAATGTCGCCAAAGCGCATGCCCGCCAGGCGGCCGGCCTCGCGATAGCCCTGCGTTGCCAGTGCCACCTCGCCGGTCAACAACCACGCCTCGGCGCGGGTGGCACAGTCCCAATGGTTGCTTTTGACGTTCTCGCTTTGCAGCGCGGACAGGATATTTCTTGCCAGTGTTTCAGATTCGGTTTGCGCACCCGCCAGCCGCAAAAGCGTTGCCGCATTGATGCGGGCATGCAGGTTGGGCTGCAGCGCATCTGCGTGTCGGTAGGCTTTGATGCCGGCCTGGAGTGTCTGCGCGCGGGCAGCATCCGACTGCGCGGTCAGGAACCGCTCCTTGGCCAGGCGTCCGGCCAGACTCTCCACATCGGCCTGTAATGCCGGACCGTACGCAAACCCGCCACGCAGCCTGGCAATGGCGTCCTGGGCACTATCGAGCGCTCCCGAACGCAGGCAACCCAGCGCGAACAGATAGGCCAGCTCGCCAGAATCCGGCTCTATCGCCCAGGCTGCACGCGCCAGTTCGACGGCAGCAAGATTGCGCGAAGATCCCAGCAACGCCCGGATTTGCGTGCTGGGGTTGCTCGATGCCGCGCTGGTGTGGGTGAATGGGGTGTTCATGCGCTATTGTGGGCGGGGCGCCAGGGCGACATCGACAAAGCCAAAGTTGGCAAAGCGCTTGCCATGCCATTCAAATGAAAGCTGACGGGTCTGCGGATCCCATTGCATGGGTTGTTCTGTGTAGGGGTTCATGCGCTCACTACCAAATGAGGCCAGGGTTTCAGCTATCTGATGGGGTGGGACTTTGGTTGCCATCAGATTGCGTTGCAGATCGACCAACCGTGACAGTCCAACCAAGTCAATCATGCGAAAGTAGTAAATGTTGAAAATGCTGAAGTCGAGCAGCCCTTTATTTAAACCCAGTCGACCGGAAAAATTAAAAAACAGGTCTTTGGGCCGAAATTGTGTAATCTGCGCCAGTTCCTCCTTAAAGGCTGCGTCGGTCGCCAAA
>CAIQBN010000257.1 GCA_903870065.1 uncultured beta proteobacterium
CGGCGCACTTCGTCATCCGAGCAGCGGTAGTCGCCCTCTTCCGCACGGCGGTAGGTGCCCGTCATGGGGTTGGGCCCCACAAACACCGGGCGCTGCAACCGCGAGGCACGCGGCACGTTCACCACCACAAACTGGCGGCCTTCGTCTTCCACCGTGCGCACATCGTCATCGCGCAGCAGATTGGCGCTGACCTTGTGCCTGTCATTCAACTGACCCCACAGCACGGTGCGCAGCTGCGCGGCATCGGGCACGCCCTCCCACACCAGGCCGGTGGACTTTTCGGCCACGCCCAACACGATGGTGCCGCCCTGGGTGTTGGCCATGGCGGAATAGGACTCCCAAAAACTGCCGGGCATGCCCCCGCGCGCCGACGTGAATTCGGTGTCAATGCCCTCGGAGCTGGACTGCAGGGCGGAGAAAAGGTCGAGTTGGCGCATGGGATAGCAAGTGTTTGATTCGTATGAACTATTTCGGCATTTCCGGATTCACGTGTGATAACTCTTTGTTAAACAAAGCGTTTAGCAAACACTAAACAAAGCCTAAGTCGTTGAAAAAAAACAAGTTTTCCTCGAGTCTTAATACTCCGCTTTGTTAGCCCGTTTGTTTTCCTTTGTTTTTTTGATCCGTCAAAACCCACTGCGAAGACGTCCGAGACCCAGCATTTCGGATGGTCTTGCCCGACTGCGATGACAACAGGTTGTGAATTTTCGTGAGCTTCTGCGCCGGGCTCAACACCTCCGGCAGCTTGTCCAGCAATAGCCTATCAATGTCCTCGCGCGACACTGGCTGGTGTTCACGCACCAGCGCCACGATCATGTCGCGGTAATACTGGCTGTCGAAACCCCTGTAGCGAATGTGCTGCGCCTTCTGGCCTGCCACCGCAGCCACGCTGCCAGCAACCAGCAGATTCGGATAACGCCCCTCCACCAGCTTGGCCGCCTTCAGCCGCTTAGCCTCATCAGCATCTATCCGTTGCCCCTTCTGCACCTTGTCCAGCAGCATGATGGTGGCCAAATCCAACTCACCCTGTGCCATCAGCAGCCGGGTGTAGCGCACGTCCAAAATGCGGCCGCGCAGCGTCACCATCACCCGCTCGGGCTGGGTCAGGTCGTAGTCCGGCATGGGGAAGAAGCGTTTGCGCTGGGTTTGGAACATGCGCTTGATGCCACCGCCTTGGGTGTCGATCATGTTCAGGCTCACCATGGCCTCGGCCAAATAGGGGTTGCGGTAGATTTCCAGCGGCGCGTCCTGGTCGATCACCGTCTCAACCCGACCCGGCAAGAAGCCGCCCACGTTAGTTAGCAGCAGCGCCTGCGGCGTCTCCACCACCTGAATGCGGCCGCGCAAACCATAGTCCTGGTGCGCAATGCAGTTGTGCAATGCCTCACGAATCACCCAGGGGTCGTACTGCGTCAGCTCCACCGGAAACAGCGTGCCGTCCGGCAACTCGCGCACCGTCAGGTTGCGGATGCGCGCCAGCACCTTGTTCACGTTCAGCAGCATGGGTGGGCCGAAGTGTTCGTAGTCCAGCTCTTCGTTGCGCTCGTTCTTCAAAATCCAGCTGATGCGCGCCACCGCAG
>CAIQBN010000258.1 GCA_903870065.1 uncultured beta proteobacterium
CACCGCGCTGCATCACGGCGTCGCGCTGTGGTGCGCCCAGTCCGGAGCCATCATCATCGACCATGATGGTCACCGTGGTGCCATCCCTGCAGGCGTTCAGTTCCACCCGGTGGGATGCCCATTTGCAGGCGTTGTCCAGCAAGTTGCCCAGCATTTCCTGCAGGTCCTGTGTCTCACCCCGGAAAGCCAGCTCCTGCGGCCAGGCCATCACGGTGATCGCGAGATTTCGCTCTGCATGGATGCGCTGCATGACCCGTACCAGGCCTTCAACGGCCGGCAACAGCACTGTCTTTGCCCCCGGCACGCGCGTGCTGGCGGCAGCCTGGGCGTGTGCCAGGTGGTAGTCGACCTGGCGGCGCGCCAGTCCCACCTGCTCCGTCACCGTGCGCGCCAGCTCGGTGTCGCGGACGTCCCGCGCCCGGGCCGCGTTGGCCAGCACGCTCAGTGGTGTTTTCAGGGCGTGGGCCAGGTTGCCGGCGTGGGTGCGGGCACGCTCCACCACGGTGGCGTTGTGCGCCAGCACGGTGTTGAACTCTTCTACCAGAGGCATCACCTCGACCGGAAAATTGCCCGCCAGCCGCTGCGATTCACCACCACGCACCCTGGCCAGCGACGCACGCATGGCACGCAGCGGTGACAGGCCAACCGAGACCTGCACCACGGCCGCTAGCACCAAGCCGGCGCCCAGCGCACCCAGCGCCAGCCACAAGGCGCCGTTGAAGCGGTTCACCGGCTCGGACATGAGGTCTGCATCAGCGGCAACCAGAAGGCGCACCGCGTAGGACTTGCCCTCAGGACCGTCGTCAAAACGCACACTGCGCTCCACGGCGGCCAAGCGCTTACCCTGCGGTCCTTCCACCGGGTGCAGATGGGTGTCGCCCTCCACCAGCGTGTCCGGCGGCAATGTCAACACCACATCCCACAGCGAGCGTGAGCGCAAGCGCACCGTTGCTGGGTTGGCCTCCTGCACAGCTTGATCCACCTGCCAGTAGTAGCCGGAATACGGTCGCCCAAAGCGCGGATCGCTCAGTGGCATAGACAGTTGCGCGCGCCCTTGGGCATCCAGAGCTATTTGTGCGGTCAACTGGTCCAGGTGGGTGCGTAGTTCAGCATGAAACTGGGCCTCCACATGGTGGCGAAACAGGTTCACCAATCCCCAGCCCGCCACCAAAATCGTGCCGACAATCCAGAACAAGGTGCCCAGCAGCAAACGGAAACGCAGCGAGTGGCGCCATGCGGCAGGCGTCATAGCCACAGTATCAGACCCCCGCGCTCAGGCGGTAACCTAGACCACGCACCGTGGCAATCAAGCCGGGTGGCAGCTTCTTGCGCAGGCGGGCGATGAAGACCTCAACCGTGTTCGAATCACGATCAAAGTCTTGGGCGTAGATGTGCTCCACCAGCACACTGCGCGAGACCACTTCGTCGCGATGGTGCATCAGGTAGGCCAACACCCGGTACTCATGGCTCGTCAGGGTCAGCGCCTGGCCGTCGACCACCGCGCGACTGTTGCGGGTGTCCATGGTCAGCGGGCCGCAAACCAGCTCCGAGCTGGCGTGGCCGCCGGCGCGACGGATCAGGCCACGCAGACGCGCCAGCAATTCTTCCATGTGAAAAGGTTTGGTCAGGTAGTCGTCGGCTCCGGCGTCAATGCCAGCCACCTTTTCGTGCCAGCCATCCCGAGCGGTCAGAATCAACACTGGCATGGTGCGCCCCGCGGCACGCCACTTGCGCAGCACCGTGATGCCATCCATGTGTGGTAGACCCAGATCCAGCACCACGGCGTCATAGGGTTCGGTGTCACCCTGGAAATGACCCTCCACCCCATTGCTGGCCCCATCTACTGCGTAGCCAGCCTCACGCAGGCTTTGGGCCAGTTGGGTTTGCAGGGTGGGTTCGTCTTCAACGATCAAAATGCGCATCAACGTTCCCCTGCCAGCGGGTGGCGACCAGGGGCTGAGGGCCGGTCACCAGGCGGCTGTCCATGGGACTTGCTGCCCAGCACAGCGCCGTCACGCGCGTCAACCTTCAGCCGAACCAGAGAACCCCCGCTGCGAAGGACCTTGACTTTGTAAATCCATCGCTCACCTCCACCCTCATGCCCGCGTTCGAGCTCCACATCCATGACTTGGCCTGGGTAGACTCGCTCCACGCGCTCCAGGATGGTCTTAAGCGGCAGAACCTCGCCGGCTTCCAGCGCCTTGCGGGCCTGCTCATGGTCTTCGTCGCCAGCATGCGCGGCGCCGCCCGCCAGCACTGCCAGGCAGATGGAGAGCGAGCACCAGCACAGCTTGGCCAGAGGTTTTGGCATTGGATCAATCCGGCAGGAAATTGAGTTCAAGTCCTGTTTATAACCCTGCGAACCTGAACAGCAAATGAACGGGGAACACAGTCGATCCCGCATCCACAGCAATCAGGGCGCGCTGGTGTGCGCTCCCAGCGTATCTGCTGCGGGGTGGCCTGGCGCACCCACCAACTGCACAGCACCGCTGGCCACCCATTGCGCCAGCGGTTGTCGGGCCGCATCGTGTAGCGCGCTCGCTGACGCGGCCCTGGCCTCCACCAATCCCAGCCAGCCATTGCGGCCATTGTTTTTGACCGCATACAGGGCCTGATCGGCCAAGTCCACCACGGTGGGCCACTCCAGCGCGGTCGGCCAGGCCGGCGCCAGGGGGAATGCCGCAAAGCCCACCGAGCACGTCTTGTGCAACAAGGTGCCATCGTCCAAAACGAAGGGGGTGCTGACCACCGCCGTGCGCGCGCGCTCGGCAAGCTCTGGCGCTTGCGCGCGCGAAGTGGCGCGTGCGACGATGAGGAACTCCTCGCCGCCCCAGCGCACCAGGTAATCAGCCTGCCGAAAAGCCTGCTGAAGGCGTTGGCGCATCTGCACCAGCACGGCGTCCCCGGCGGCATGACCGTGCTGGTCATTAACCTGTTTGAAGTGATCGATATCGAGGAGAAAGAACACGATGTCGGCGGCTTCGGCCAGCGGTGTTCCCTGCAGGCGGTGCTCTTCATGGCGCCGCAGGACCTGTGAAATCTCGGCGTCCAGGTTCTGGTTCAGAAAGCGCCGATTGTGCAGGCCGGTGAGCGGATCGATGAGGCTGCTGGCCTCCAATGCGGTCGACTTGATCTGCAACTCGCGAGACAGGTTTTCCAGTTCAGCCGTGCGCTCCTGCACCTTGGCTTCGAGCTCGCCTTGACGGCGGCGCAACACGGCTGTGCGCGAGTGCACCACACCCAAAACCGCCAACGTGCCCGCTAGCAGACCCAACACCTGCGCCCACCAGGTTTGCCACCACGCGGGCTGCACATGGACCGGCATGCTCAGGGTCTGCGGGCTCCATTGGCCGGTGCGGTTGCTGCCCTGCACCTCCAGCCTGTAGTCACCCGGCGACAGGTTGCTGTAGCTGGCCACCCGGAAGTCAGCACGTGTTTCTATCCAGTCGGAGTCAAAGCCGTTCAGCCGGTAACGGTAGCGCAGGCGTTCAGGGCTGCTGAAGTCCAGCGCAGAAAACTCAACGCTGAAGTTACGCTGCTTGGGCGTCAACGTCAGTGGAGTGCCGGGTGGCACACGCTCATCGGCTAGGCGCAGCTCTGACACCACCAACGGCGGCGCATAAGCCCAGGGTTTGAAGCGCTCGGCCTGCACCACCAGCATACCGGTGCTGCCACCAAACAACATGCGGCCATCAGCCAATTGCGTGTAGCTGCGGAACCACCCGGTGCCGATATCCACGCCGTCGGCCGGGCTCAGCTCGTAGCGACTGCCGTCGCGCGGATCAAACACGCTTTGGTGTGTCCAGATACGACCCTGCGCGTCCTCCAGCAGGTTGGCGCCTACACTGGCACCACCCGAATCGGCCACCAGCTTGAAGCTGACCTGATCGTTTGCACGTCCCACCATACGGTGCAGGCCGGCGTTGGTATCCACCCACAGCACCTGCTGGCGGTCCACCAGCAGCCCCAGGACCATCTTTTGCATCAGGCCAGATCCCTCAGGCGAGGTCACTGGCTGCAGACCGAGTTCACCCGGCGGCACCACATGCAGTCCATTGTTTCCGCCAACCCAGACAGTGCCATCAGCAGCCTGCGCCAGGGCATTGACATTGCCATTAAGCACGCCGCCGTCCTTTAGACTCAAGCGGTCAAAACGCTCGCCTCCGGCGGGGAGCCGGTACACGCCGTCTTGGGTACCCACCCAGACGGCACCATCGCGCGTAGCCAACATACGCCGCGCGCGGCCTTGGCCAACGGTGTAACTGCGCAGCAGTTTGCGCTGTGGGGTGAATTGGTAGACGCCGCCGTCCGTGCCCACCCACACATAGCCATCAGCAGACTCGGTTATGGCGCCTGCCACACCGCCCTTGAATAGCGTTGCGCCAGGCTTGCGACCGGGTCCGGAGTCGTCCGTCAGAATTTGGCCGATCTGGCGCAACTGCGGGTCCAGTACGGCCACGCCGCGTTCACTCATGCCGGCCCAAATTTCGCCGTTAGTCAACTGGTGCAGGCTGCGCACGTCGCCATTGGACAAAATGCTACTTTCGTCCACCTCTCCATGACGCACCCACAGGCCTTCACTTGGAATGTGGCGTTGCAAGCCACCTCCGTAACTCCCCGCCCACATGCCGCCCGAGCGTTCACGCAAGAGTGCCACCACGTTGTTGGCACCCAGACCCCACGGTTTTCTGGCATCGCGTACCAAACGCATCACAATGCGTCCATCGGTGCTGTCACGCAATTCCACGCCATTGGTACCGCTAACCCAAATCTCCTGCGGACTGGCCACCGCCATGGCAGTGATGTAGCGCGTCGCACCGGACAAGCGGACTCCCGCAGTATCGGATGCCTTTTCGGCCTGTACTCCCTCGCCGCTGGCCGGATCAATCAAAACCAGCTCGCCCTGGCGCGTGCCAACCCAAATGCGTCCGTCGGGCGCCTCACCCAGCATGGCGACGACGCGTCCGGCCAAACTGCTTGAGCGTTCGGGATCCGACCACACGGGCTCAAAATGCTGAGCGCCGCGTCGCAGGCGCACAAGTCCGTTCCAGGTGCCTACCCAAAGGTCACCACGCCGATCCACCAGCAAGGCTTGCACGCGGTCGTCGGGCAGAGCGCCGCTCGCGCGCGTGTGGTTTTCAAACATAGTGGCCTGTGGCGCAAGCCGGTGCAAGCCGCCGCCTGTGGTTCCCACCCACAACGCACCGTCGTGACCCAGCGCGAGGGCGCGCACACTGCCGTTGGTCAGCGCGCCGGGAATTTTTGGCTCGGGGTTGTAGCGACTCCAGGCCTGGCGTTCGGTGTCCAGCCGAGCAAGGCCTTCACCGTCCAGGCCAACCCACAGCACACCGCCAGGGGCCGATAGCAAAGTGCGTACAAAACTCGATCCAACCGGCGCGGCAGTCGCAGTCGCACCGGTCACGGTTTTGCCCCCCACGGCCACGCGCCGTAGTTGGTAGCCGTCGTAGCGCACCAAGCCTACCGTGGTGCCGATCCAGATCAGCCCGCGTTCGTCCTGCGCCAGCGCCGTCACAACGCCATCGTTAATTGAGCGCGCGTCGCCCACGGTGGTGAACGTGGGTTCGTTCAGCGGCTCGCGTTCGGCCCAGGCCGTGCCAACCATGCAGAGCAAGCTAACTAGTACAAGACAGCGCAGGATCATCAGGGCACGGGAATAATTTAACAGCGGATCGGTAATTCAACCATAGGAAACCAAGTATGGCACGGGTTTAGCGCCAACAAACGTCCACTAGTTCATCAGCGTGGCCAGCCAAACGGAGGAACGTGCCTGCCCTGCGAACCTGAACGGTAGATGAACAGGAAGTTCACCGTCTGTTCAGCTCACCCCCGGCATAGTCACTCCACGAATCACTGTTATGAGGACTATCCATGCATTTGAACCGCACCATTGCCACACTCCTGACCAGTTTGGCCATGCTGATGACAGGCACCAGCCAAGCCGGCCTGCGCGAAGAACAGCTGGCCCAATATGCCAGCGCTGCCAAGGCAGAAGCGCCAGGCTTTGCCGGGTTTTCGAGCGAACGCGGCAAATTGCTGCACACCCAACGCTTTGCCGGTGGCAAGCCTGACACGCCGGCTTGCACCACCTGCCATGGCAAAGACCCGCGCGGCGCGGGCCAAACCCCCACCGGCAAGACCATCGATGCCATGGCGGCCTCGGCAAATCCGGCACGCTACGCCGACCCCGCCAAGGTGGAAAAGTGGTTCAAGCGTAACTGCACAGAAGTGCTGGGCCGCGTCTGCAAGCCCCAGGAAAAAGGCGACTGGCTGACCTTCATGCTGGGCCAGTAAACACCAACCGAATCAGGACAAAGCCATGACCATTACTTACCGTCCCATCATCCTAGGCCTCCTGGTGTTGGGCTTCTCAGCTCTGGTGCTGGGCCGTGCCCAAGCTGGCGGCAGCCACTTCTTCGCGCCGGTTACCAATACGTTGGTCAAGGAAGAGTGTGGCAGTTGCCACCTGCCGTTTGCACCGTCCATGCTGCCAGCGAGCTCATGGACCCGAATGATGGTCAATTTGAAGGACCATTTTGGCGACGACGCCTCGGTCGACCCCAAGCTGGCGGCTGAAATCAAGGCCTATCTGGTGGCCAACGCAGGTGACCAGGGCGGTCAGAGTTATGGCGCCAAGCTGCTGCGCGGCGTCTCTGTCACCGACGCACCAATGCGCATCACCGAACTACCCAAGTGGGTCCGCGAACACCGCAAAGTGCCCGACTGGGAGTGGAAACACAAAGACGTCCGCACCAGGTCCAATTGCGCGGCCTGCCACACCAATGCCGAACTCGGCAACTACGACGAATGAACAGGAGGCACACACTATGAAACGCATCACCCTCACACTCTCAACACTGGCCCTGGTGGGCGCGCTGCTCGTCGGCATGGCTGTCACGCTGCCAACCAAGGCCTCTGAGCGCCACACACCCACTGCCACCGACCAGCCGTGGCTTCCTATCGCCCTGATTTACACCAAGCTGGAAGCGGCCGGGTATCGCAACATCGAGAAAATCGAACGCGAGCATGGCGCCTACGAGGTGCGCGCAACCGATCGCCAAGGCGAGCGCGTAAGGCTGAACGTGCAGCCGCAAACTGGCGAGATTTTGGAGCGTGGCACACGCAAACAAGCATCCACTGAAAGTTTGCGGCGCGCACGCGCCGCAGCCGACTGCAACGAACGCCGCTGCCGCGACGACTTGCCTGTTAAGCCCACACCCACCTCCTCAAGTCAATAACCCGCAAGCAAGCGGCCAGCCGCGTCGCACTGCTCCCTTTCTATGGGCAACTTTTCCATGAGAACAATCATCACGCTGCTGCTAACCCTGGTCAGCCTGGCATGGGGCTGGGACTTGATGCAACCTGCGCCAACGACCGACGCCCATCCGCTATGGATCGCCCGCCAGCAACTGTTAACCTTGAGCGGCTTTCTGTCGATTGCGTTGATGTCGCTGGTGATGCTGCTCGCCACACGTCCGGCCTGGCTGGAGCGACCACTCGGCGGCATGGACCGGGTCTACCGCACACACAAGTGGGCCGGCATCGTGGCCGTTGTCTTTGCCGCGCTGCATTGGCTGATCGAGATGTCCGGCGAGGTTCTGAAATCAGTAATTGGCCGCGCCGGGCGCGTGCCCAAGGAACCATTCACGGGCCTACTGGAAGTGCTGCGCGAACTGGCGGGCGACATGGGCGAGTGGGCCATCTACGCGGTGCTGGTCATGCTGGCGATCACGCTGTGGAAGAAGTTTCCGTATCGCAATTGGCGCGTCCTGCATCGGGCCATGCCCGTGCTTTACTTGATGCTGGCCTTCCATGCCGCCCTGCTCGCACCAACAACCTCTTGGCGGCAGCCGACGGGCGCCTTGCTGGCCGTCTTGTTGGTGGCCGGCGTGTACGGCGCCATCCGCTCACTGATGGGCAACATTGGCCGCAGCAGGGAGGCCGCGGGCCGCATCGTAGCCGTTGAACACCCATCCGGCGATGTCACGACCGTACGCTGCCACCTGGAAAAGAACTGGCGCGGCCACCAGCCGGGTCAGTTTGCATTCGTCAGCTTCGATGACCGTGAGGGCGCGCATCCCTTCACCATTGCCAGCGCCGACCAAGGCAACAACACAGTCACATTCCAGATCAAGGCCCTGGGCGACTACACAGGGGGGCTGGCCCAGCGCCTGCGCCCTGGACAGCGCGTGCGCGTAGAAGGCCCCTACGGACGCTTCAACCTGAAACGCCGCGACCGCAAAGCCCGCCAGATCTGGATTGCCGGCGGCATTGGTGTGACACCTTTTCTGGCGTGGCTGGAGTCAATGCAAGCCCTGCCCGACCAGGCGCCAGCTGCCGAGTTGCACTACTGCACGCGCGATCAGGAGGGCGACGCATTTGTGCCCCGCCTGCAAGCCCTGTGCGCAAACCTGCCCGGCATTGCATTGCACATCCATGGTGCTCGCCAAGGACGCAAGCTCAAAGCGGACTCGTTACACGGACCACAGAAGGCGGAAATCTGGTTCTGCGGCCCCAGCGGGTTAGCGATCGCGTTGCGCGACGGCCTGCGTGCCACTGGTGCGCGTCCCCGCTTCCATCAGGAGGCATTCGATATGCGTTGACGGGTACGGGTTAACGCAGCAGGATCAGCACGGTCCCGGCTACCGTGAGCACTGCGCCCAGCCAGGCACCCCAGGCCGGCGCGCGCCGCATCTGCCACCACAGCAGCGGCAGCACAAGCACCGGCGACACCGACGACAGAATGGCAACAGTGCCCACATCGCCCTTCTGCAGCGCCATCAGAATGAAGGTCATGCCCAGCCCCATGCCAACAAAGCCGTTGAGCGCTGTTTGTAGCAAAATTCGCTTGGTGGGCGGATGGTGCGCGCGGGCAGCACCCACGCGCAGCCACAGCAAGACATAGTGAGCCAGACAGGCCACAGACACGCGCACTGCTGAGGCCGCAACCGGGTCCACCGCAAGGGCACCGGCTTGCGCCGACATAATTGGCTTGGCAATCAGCGTGCTGGCCGCCTGACTCATTGCCGCGACGAGGCCCAGGGTCACGCCCAGACGCAGTGAGCCATGGTCGGATTCCCAGGCGTGCTGATCCTCCTTGTGCCGGCCCAGCGCAATGGCGCTAATGACGCCGGCCATGGTCAGCGCACCACCCAGCGCGGCCTGTAGCCCCATGCGCTCGCCCAGCAGTGCAAAACCCAGCGCCGCGCTGAAAGCTGCGTGGGTGGCAAACAACACGCTGGCACGGCGCGGCCCCAGTCGTTGCACAGACCCAAATAGCGCGGTGTCGCCAATAAAGATGCCCACGATGCCGCTGATCGCCAGTGTGACGCTGCCATCCAGCGACAGGCTGTGCCAACTTCCGGTGGTGACGACGACCGTCCACAGCATGGCCGCTACCAGCAGCATGCGCCAGCGCGTGAAGGCAAAGGCGCCAAGGTGGCGCACCGGCGTCACCGCCAGCAGGCTGCCGAACGCCCAGCACGCCGCTGCGCCGAGGGCCAAAAGGTCATACGCAGCGATCATTGGTGCATTGTCGCTGCAACCCACGTCATTCAGCGACGGGCTAATGCCACACATCTGTCGCACCGATGACAACGCGCTGCGCAAGCTTCACTTAGATTTGACCCATGGGAAATCTCTATCTGGTACGGCACGGGCAGGCGTCTTTTGGCGCTGCAGACTATGACAAGCTGAGCGACCTCGGGCACCGCCAAAGCGTACGCCTGGGCGAATACTTTGCCGCCAAAGGGCTGGTGTTTGACGCAGTGCTGACCGGCACGCTCAAGCGCCACGCAGAAACCTGGACCGGCATCGCCAAAGGTGCAGGTCTGGACCTTCAACCCAACTTGAGGCCGGGCCTGAATGAATTCGACAGCGCGGCCGTGATTGCCGCCATCTACCCTGACCCGCTTGCCGCCACCGATACGCCAGAGATGTACAAGTACCACTTCCGCCTATTGCGCGATGGCCTCACGCAGTGGATGAACGGCGTGGTCAGCCCCAAAGGCATGCCCAGCTACGTCGACTTCGTGCGCGGTGTGACGGGCACACTGGACGAAGTGCGCAAGGAACACACGGGCAATGTACTCGTCGTCAGCAGCGGCGGCCCGATCTCGACAGCCATCGGGCACATTCTGGGCACCGTTCCAGAGAAGACCATTGAGCTGAATATGCAAATCCGTAACAGTGCGGTGACCGAATTCCTGTTCACCCCCAAGCGCCATATGCTGCTGAGCTTCAATTCGCTGCCCCATCTGGACGGTGCAGAATATGCGCCATGGATTACCTACTCCTGATTTCTGAAGCATGACGTCCGGCACTTTGCGATCGGTCGTTGCTGCCTTTTTCCTTTTCACACTGTTTGCCAGCACCGGCACGCGGGCCGCGCCGCTGCTGCGCTGCCAGGTGACCTATGCGGGCACCACCCAAAACGTTGAAGCAAGCCCGGTTGCCGACCCCTACCCAGTGCCCTCGGTCGACATTGGCGGGCGCTTTCGCTTCAAGGCCGTCATGGTGGGCAGTAGTGCGCGCGTGGACCGCATCATGCTCTACGCCTATCTGGACACCCAGCGCCAGCCCGTCCTGGTACAAGAAGCCAAATACCTTCCACCCTACACCGTGTCGCAGGCACCCTATCGGTTGACCGGTGAGCAGCGCGTGTACGCCGGTGGCGTGGAACGCGAGTTGATTTACAGCTGCACCCTGCAAGGCGTTGAGCCATGAGGGCGGGCCTGCACCGCTGGGGCTGCGTCCTGTTGTTGGCCTGCAGCGCGCTGGCGTATGCTGCGGACGGCACCGTGAGCCTGCTCTTTGCCGGCGACATCGTTTTGGACGACACCGCCGGCGACATGATTGCGCGCGGCGAAGATCCTTTGGCGGGTTTCAGCGCAGTCTTTGCCAGCGCCGATATCCGCATTGCCAACCTGGAGTGCGTAGTGGCCACTTCCGGCTCAGCTGCCGAGAAAAACTTTACATTTCGCGCCCACCCGCGCACCCTGCCCGTGCTCAAGCGTCACTTCGATGCGCTAGCGCTTGCCAACAACCACTCAGGCGACTTTGGGCGAGAAGCCTTTGCAGAAATGCTGGGGCTGCTGAAGCAGGCCGGGATTGCACAGTTTGGCGGCGGAAACAACCTGTCCGAAGCGCACACCCCACTGGTAATTGAGCGCAAGGGACTGCGCATTGCACTGTTGGGATACAACGAGTTCATGCCTCGCAGCTTCGAGGCGGACTTTGATGCCCCAGGCGTGGCCTGGAGCGAGGACGAGCAGGTGCAGGACGACATACGCAAAGCGCGTACCGTGCATCGCGCCGACATCGTCATCCCGGTCATGCACTGGGGTTGGGAAAATGAGCGGACCGCCGACGAGCGCCAGCGCCAACTGGCGCGCGTCATGGTGGACGCCGGTGCCGATGCTGTCATTGGCGGACACCCACACGTCACGCAGGACATTGAGCACTACCGGGGCAAGCCCATCATCTACAGCGTGGGCAATTTTGTGATGAAAGAAACCGACAACGATAACCAACGCCGCGGATGGGTGCTGCGGCTCACGCTGGACAAACACGGCGTGCGCGACTTTGACACGCGGGTTGCGCAAATCAGTTTTGATGGCGTGCCAACGCTAGACCTGGCCGCTGCCAGCCCCTGCTGGAATCGGGGGGATGGTGGCGTGGGGCTGTGCCGGGGGGAATGACAGTCGGTTAGCCAGCATTGCCATGCAAAGGCCACACAATGCACGACGCTTCATTCGGGGCAGCCATGCTTTGCCGAAACTGCCCAATCTGGCAACGGCTTATTGGCGGACTCCAATTCTGGGTCGGAACTGCAGGAGTATTCATTTAGCAGCCGTCCATCCCGTATGTTTCGGACCCTATATGTGGCATACGAGTGCCCGTGAGGCAAGTCGACGACATGGGATGGGTTAAGAGAACTGTTCCGCGTGAGCGTATGTACAAACGAAGACCACCAGGAAAAGAGTAGTGGTCATCGATTTTCCAGGGGCACTCCCAATTCTCCTGTTCACAACGTCGCGACGACGAGCCATTTCAGTCCCGACGTCCATCAGTCCGCACTGTCCTTCAACATCGTCAACGGCAACGCATGAATTTCCCCTAGCAGCCGCGCCAGCGCGCGCCCTGCCGCATTCATCACCGCGCGCCCTTTATCCGCACTGGCCGCTACGGCATTGCCGACCGCACCATGGGGGTTGTAGTCCTGCATCTGCCAGCCCAGTTTTGCGCTCTTGCCATTGCCTAGAATGCCGAACTGCTTTGCCCGATCCTCTGACGTGGATGCAAAGTTTTGCGCCTGCGCCATGTCCACCAGCTTGGGCGCCAGGGCCAGCATCATGGACGTCTCAATCTCACCGGCGTGGATGCCAAAGCGGTGCTCGTGGGCGCTGAACAGCGCATTCACATCCTCTCCCAGCGCGCCCACCAACGGCAGGTCAAACCAGTTCACGCTGTAGACCAGCATGTCCAGCCGCGCCCGCAGGTCGCGGGCCACGATGTCCATCACACTGACTTGGCCGCCGTGCGAATTGAGCAGCACCAGTTTTTTCACGCCCGTGGCGGCCACGCTCTCGCCAATATCGGTCCATAGCCGGATGGTGGTTTCGGCCTTCAAGGTCAGGGTGCCGGCAAAACGCGCATGCTCAGGGCTCAGCCCCACCGCCTGTGTGGGCAAAAACAGTGCAGGAACGTCAACCGGCAGGTTTTCCAGCGCAGCGCAGATCACACCATCGACGAGTGCGCTGTCCACCCGAAGTGGCAGATGCGGACCGTGCTGTTCAGTAGCCGCCACCGGCAGCACAGCAATCAGCTGATCCAGCGTGCATTGCGCCTTGCAACGCGAAAAGTCCAGCGTGCTCCAATCGGCCCAAAAACGCGATGTTGGCCAATTGGAAGCCGTCGAAACTTCAGATATTGCAGGCATGGTCTATTGCTGGCTTGGTAAAGATACTGTTGAGGGTGGATGGTAACGCCGGCAGTGCGTGCACTGATCAGTATCATCGCCCCATGGCCCTGCAAAGACCCCGCAATATCACCGGCGACTCCTTCTTCGTGTGGGACGGCGACACGCTGGTGGTCAACATTCTGGGCAAGCCCTCTGCCAGCAAGGATGCCATTGGCAAACCCAAAGGCACGCAGCTCAAGGTTAGCGTCACCGCAAAACCCAGGGACGGCAAAGCAACCGACTACATGGTGCGGTTTCTGGCGCCTCAGTTTGGCGTGGCCGTGGCCGACATTGAGGTGGTCTTTGGCCAGGAAAACGTGAACAAGCAGTTGCGAATCAAGGCGCCCAAGAAGTTGCCTGCCGTGTTCACGCAAAGCAGCCTGGATTTGGCCTGACGCGCAAACGACCGGCGCGCCTGCCACAATTGAGGGCAACTCCGGATTCGCTCTCACCCACTGCGGTGCGGAACTTTTATGCAGCCCCAGGCTCCCAAATGGCAATGATCTTGACTCCAACACTCCATACACGGCACGGTCACGCTGTGAGCAAATTCTCGGCAATACGCCTGATTGCTATTTTTTTTATAGCTTTATGCGCAATATCTACGGGGGCTAGCGGCCAAATTCTTACAAAGAATACGCCGCAGACCAGCACGGTCGGCGCAGTCGTGCAAACCGACCAGGTTCGCGCCGAACTGTTCGCCCACGCGCCCGACGGTATCAGCCCGGGGAAAACGATCTGGCTTGGCTTGCAGATCAAGCACCAGCCTCATTGGCACACTTACTGGAAAAACCCGGGTGACTCCGGCCTGCCCACGGTGCTGCAATGGACCCTTCCCACTGGTGCAAGGGCGGGTGACATTGTCTGGCCAACCCCCCAGCGCATCACGATTGGCAGTTTGGCAAATTATGGGTTTGATGGCACGGTGCTGCTACCCGTTCCGCTCACCATTGAGCCGACATTTCAGGAGTCGCCATCGGGAGAACTGGAAGTGCGTCTGTCTGCGTCCTGGCTAGTGTGCCGGCAAGAATGCATTCCGCAAGACGGCAATTTTCTCGTGCGTGTGCCAACCAAGGGCTCAACAGCATCCCACGGCAGCGACTTCGAGGCCAGTCGGGCCGCCAGCCCATCGGCTCTTTCGGGCAGCGCAAAAGCCCATCTCAGCTCCGATGCACTGATACTCACGGTCACCGGCTTGCCCACGAGTTGGCAGGGGCGGGCTGTGCAGGCGTTCCCGGAAACGCCCAATCTGGCCGAACCCGTGACGTCGCCGCAGGGTGCAGACGGGACCGCCTCCGGCGCCGCTGCGCCGCGGCCCGGCACGCAAGTTTGGCAGGATGGCGTTTGGCGCGCCAGCTTTCCCCTCTCGGCACAAAGAGAGGCGACTCATGACACGATGCCGGTGGTTTTGGCGCATGGCAAGCAAAGTTTGCACACCGTGGCGTCGATTAGCGGCACCTGGCCTGCACTACCTGCGGCCGGATCACAGCCGACGGCGGCATCGACGCAACCCGGGACTTCCAACCGCAGCGATGCTTCGGGTAGCCCATTAGGTGAGTCCAATGCACCGGGGCCCGCTGCCGTGACGGTCGCGAGTACCTGGCTGATGGCCCTGGCCGCGGCAGTGTTGGGCGGCATGATTTTGAACTTGATGCCCTGTGTATTGCCGATCCTGGCGATCAAAGTCCTTGGCTTCTCCGGGCACGGCAATCACAGCCGTGCCTCACAGCGGGCGCAGGGACTGGCCTACACCCTGGGCGTTGTGCTGTCTTTCATTGGCCTGGGGGCATTGATGTTAGGCTTGCGCGCGACCGGTGAGCAGTTGGGATGGGGGTTCCAGCTGCAGTCACCGGCAGTTGTGGCGTCACTTGCCGTCCTCTTTACCCTATTGGGACTGAATCTGGCGGGTCTTTTCGAAATAGGCAGTGTGCTGCCTCACCGTATCGCTTCACTGCAGGCGCGTCACCCGGTGGTCGATGCGTTCCTGTCGGGTGTGCTGGCGGTGGCAATCGCATCACCCTGCACAGCGCCCTTCATGGGGGCCTCGCTGGGTTACGCGATCAGCCTGCCTGCAGCGCAGGCACTGGGAATTTTTGCTGCCCTGGGTTTAGGGCTGGCCCTACCATTCTTGCTGGCAAGCTGGATCCCCGGCGTGGCCAGCCTGCTACCGCGACCCGGGGCGTGGATGGATACCTTGCGCCGTTTCATGGCTTTCCCGATGTTGGCAACCGTTGTCTGGCTGGTGTGGGTGCTGGGGCATCTCAGTGGTGTGGACGGCGCCGGCGCCTTACTGGCGCTGTTGCTCAGCCTGGCACTGGTGGTCTGGTCGCTCGGACTGACCGGCCGCAGTCGTACGGCATTTGCTGCCATTTCAATAGCAACGTTTGCAGCGTTGACGGGGGCTGTTGGGCCATTGATTACCAAGACCG
>CAIQBN010000259.1 GCA_903870065.1 uncultured beta proteobacterium
CGGTGATTTGTTGATGTATGTGGGTGATCGCTCCGAACAGGACGGCCCAGGCAAATACATGTTGCCCTCCGGCATTGCCGTCGATGAAGATGGGCGCGTTTACTTTGTTGATCAGTGGTTTAAGAAAATTGACATTTTCCGACCGGCCTCACTGAAGGCGGATGCGGGCTACTTGGTATACAAAGCAAAAAGGTCAGCGACCAAGTAGTCATTCCGAAAATTGGGAATGGCGAGTCTCAAATTTCGGAAGCATGCACGTAACGCGATGAAGACTTTGGGTTCAACTCGTTGCAAATTTGACGAATGGAATGCCGGCGTTTGACATAGATCAAATATCTCATTTCGGCACAGAATATGCTTACCATCTTTCGTCGTTACCCGAATTTATGAGATTATTAAGGATACAAATATGAATACTAGAAAACTAGGCTCAAAGGTCATGCATTGGCTTGGCCTGACTGCGGCGGGCGTGCTTTTGGCAGCCTCTGCACACGCTGCGGGCATCACCGCTACCAAGCACAACCTGTCGACCACCGGAACAGGGACCAACCATGTAACCACCGGCACGGACCAAATTTGTGTGTTCTGTCACACTCCGCACGGGTCGAACACCAGCGCCGCAGTGCCCCTTTGGAATAAGAATATTCCAACAACTGCGACATACCAGCTTTACAGCACGCTTAACACCTCATCACTCAATGGTGAAGTTCTTGCTGTTGGGTCGGTATCGATGGCGTGTCTCTCTTGCCATGATGGCACTCAAGCCATGGACAACATGATGAACGCTCCCGGTGCAGGTGGCTTCAATGCATCCGGTGCTAGGCCTGCAGGCTGGGTTTGGACTGGTGCCAACCAAACGGCCGGTTCGTTGACGGGCGCTATTACCAATCTGGGGGCTGATCTGAAGAACGATCACCCAATCGGCATTGCGTATTGTGGGGGAGGCTTGACAGGAGCTGCTGGCGTTGTTAGCGGGACCTGTGCAGATGGTGACTTCATCTCGCCGGCAATTGCATCGACATCCGATGGGCGAACCGCAACCTTTAAAACTGCAACCATTAACACCAATCAGGTTTTCTGGATCGACCTTGATGCAAGCGGAACGCGCGGCAAGGCAGACATCAACTTGTACACCCGCACGTTTGCAGCAGGGGCCAACCGCCCATCCGTTGAGTGTGGCAGCTGCCATGACCCACACGTCGAGTCCAAGGGCTCTGACAATGTCATGTTCATGCGCGTGACAACAGCGGCATCCAAGATTTGCCTGTCCTGCCACGTCAAGTAATTCTGTCCTATTTCTAGTAGTATCCAAAAGGGGCCAGATGCAGTGCATCTGGCCCCTTTTACATGCCCCATTTAGACCCTTTAAGAATCTCCCTTGGAGTTTTGATCATGAAATTGCGACATTTTGGACCGGTTGCTGCGATTGCTTGCCTTGCCGTCTGGCCTTTCGCTGCCAACACCCAGCCAGCCCCGCCGACCGCGACAGCCGCAATCTTTGCAACGGTGAATGGCCAGCCTATTACCCAAAAGTCATTTGAAGCAACCTACGCCAACTACATGCGGCAAACCTACTACCACCGCCAAGTGCCTGAGGCCGAGTTGCCCGGTGCACTGGAAGCGGTGAAGAATTTGGTTTTTGATCGAGTCCTGCTGCTCGAAGAAGCCAAGCGGCGCAACCTTGCTGCAGATGAGGCATCTATTGCCCGAACTATCGCCGGTTATGACGCTCAGTACGCAGGTAGCCCGCGCTGGAAGGAAAATCGCGACACGATGTTGGTTGCGGTGCGGCAACAGCTGGCCGAGCAATCGCTGCTGGAGCAAATCGAAAAGGCCGCCCGCCGAGTTGCCGACCCGACTGATGAAGTGCTACGCGACTTCTATGCGAAGCACTTGGATCTATTCACCGAGCCTGAAAAAATGCGCATGCACTCGATCTTGCTCAAGGTGGAACCCTCTGCACCCAAGGCCACTTGGGACGCTGCGCGGGTGGAGGCGCAAAGAATTTTGAATCAAATCAAGGCAGGCACGCCATTTGCCGACTTGGCGCGTTTGCACTCATCAGACCCTACCAGCGCGCAAGGGGGCGATATGGGTTACCTTCATAAAGGCATGATTCCAGACGCGGTACAGGAAAAAATCGATAGCTTCAAGATGGGCGAGGTAACGGCACCCATTGACGTGCTGGAGGGCGTTGCGCTATTTCGGATGGACGAACGTGTTTTGCCTAAAGTGCAGCCCTTTGAGAAAGTCACGGCACGGAGCGCAGATTTGTACAAACGGGAGCAAAGCGACACCCTGTGGAGCGATTTCCGTGCTGGTCTGCGCAAAGCTGCAAAAATCCAGATACTCATTGAGCCTCAAACACCTCGGCCGTCGTCCAATCGCTAATGCAGGCGGTGTAAGCGAGGGCTAAACGTTTTGCTGATAATTCCCGCATTATGCGGTGCTGTGTGCGTCTCCTAGTTGTTCCACTCCGTCCAGTCATTTTGGCCGTGATTCTTGCGTTTCCTTTCACTGTTGCGGCCGCTGAAAAGTCCGACCACTTGACTACGGATGCGGGAAGTGAACCGTTGCGTTTGCGCTCAACGTTGACGCTGACCCTCAAACCCGGGGCGAGGCGGGTGCCCGACCCGGCGCACCGTTCGCCACCTGCCCAGGCAATACAAGCAGACCCTGTGGTGGCTCCGCTAAAAATGACGAATGCGCTGGGGGCGTCAGTCAACAATAGATTGCCTCTGCGACCACCGGATCAACCGGTTAGCCTCAGTGAGATTTTGCCGGGTCCTGCAGCACCGAGATCAAAGCCTGCTGCAAAAGCTGCAGCGGCGCCTGCGCCAGCGGACGACTCCACGTTCGATGGATCTGCTGAGGCGATGCCTGATTCTGCGGCCGATTCAGACCCTTGGTTTGGCTGGTCCATACCACCCATACGCTGGGGCGGCCAAATCAATCTCAATGCTTCGACACAGCAAAATGAACAATCTTCGTCAACCAATAATGCCCAAGTAGTCTCCCTCAGGGGAGCCAGTTATATTTACCAGCCCTGGTTTGCACAGGTGACTGGCAATGTTGATGTATTCACCTCTGGCAGCACA
>CAIQBN010000260.1 GCA_903870065.1 uncultured beta proteobacterium
GGGTTGGTCAGGGTGGCATCGGTGGGCGCCTGCAGGCCTTGCAGCGATTGAAAAGTCAAACGTGCGGCGCGACCCGCTGGATCGGCCGAGGGAGGTTGCACCATGACTTCCCAGGCGGACTTGCCAAATATCCGAAACTGCGCCGTTTTCTGGTTGGCCACGTCGGTGTAGTCGGTCGTCGTGGAGAGTTTGGTGAACTGCAGGTGGTTGTGCATGATGGTGTTGCGCGGCGTATCGCCATCCTGGGGCGATCCGGCTTCGGTGGATTTACCACCCTCTTCGCGATACTCGTCAAACAGTCCCAATGTGTAGTGACCAAACTCGTGCGCAACCGTCTTGCCGTGCTGTTCGGGCGTTTCGTTGGTACCTGCAAATTGTTGTACCCGCCCGCTCTTCTGTGTCGTCAACCCGGCGATGTCGGCATTGGCCCGCCCGTCTTTGAGCAGGTATTGGATGTCGGTGTTGTCCATGAACTGGCTGTTCTTGTACACATGTACTTTGCCCAGCATGTGTCGGCCCTCGGTCATGGTGAAGTAGCTCTTGGAGGCCTGGCGCAGAATACCTTCGATGAACGCCTTGTCGCGGCCGGCGGGTGGGGCGTCAAAGTCCCAGTCAATTGTCATCACCATATCAATGACATTCACGTTGCGCGCGGCGTCGTAGTTGACCTTGGTGAGCTGGTGCTCAGCGGCTCCCAAACCGCCAGTGAAACAGGCTACAGCGGCCGCCACCGCTACGCCACGCAAGGCCGGTTGAAACCGGGACTTTAATGATTGACTATGCGCCATACACGACTCCTGTTTGTGAGTAGCTAAAAAAACAAGGCGCATGCTAACCGGGAAAGCCCGACACACCCATTGCGGGGCAAATGGCCCCACTAAATGGTCGGCAACCCTGCCCATTCGACGTCCAATGGACTCCCAAACGGGGTGGTGACCTGCTCACCGGCAACCGGTTTCACCCAATTCGTGCTGCGCAGCCCTGCCGGCGGGGTAAAGGCCTGCGCCAGCGTGACGACTGCCCGGGCGCCGATCAAGCCAAACCCGTAATGGTTCTGGAAATTGAAGCGGGTCGAGTGGGGGTCTGCCAAGGCAGGTCAAGTACCAGAGGTTCACTGGCACCCTGGGCCGTAAAGACGTATTGGCCGTTTAACCGCACGAGCCGCGATCTGCACGCCCTCGGGAACGAACCCGATCAGGCGCATCTGCCCACCGCACATCGGGCACAGCAGCGGCAACAGTCTGAAGGTCAGGACAGTCCGGCGTTACTCTGCAATGTCCGGTTCAACCAAATGGGCAAGCTGAACCAGCGACTCCTGCCATCCGAGGTAGCACATTTCAACGGGTATCACAGCCGGCAGGCCGGATTGGGTGATGTGGACGTCGGTGCCGCACAGCACAGGCTTGAGCACGATAGTGACCTCAATTACTCCGGCAAGGTTCGGGTCATCAAATTTGTCGGTGTAACGGATCAACTCGCCGGGAACCAGTTCCAGATATTCACCACCGAACGAATGACCATGGCCAGTGGAGAAGTTCGCAAACGCCATACGAAATGTGCCACCCACGCGTGCGTCCAGATGATCCACCTTGCAAGTGAACCCGAACGGGGGAAGCCACTTGGCCAAGGCGTCTGCATCCAAAAATGCGCGATACAACTTTTCCGGTTTGGACTTGAGGACGCGATGCAACTGGATGGTGTTGGTAGTCATAGTTGTTCCTTTGGGTATACAAACCTCGCGCTGGGTGTCACGACATCACCACCGGCCCACCTTTGGTCATCGCACGCTGGTAGGCGGGACGCGCCACCACGCGGTCTCTGTATGCGGATAGACGGGGAAACTGCTTCACATCCGCGCCGCGTGCCAGCGCAGCCTCCACGGCAAAGCTCATCTGGAAGTCGGCAATGCTGATACGGTCTCCGGCAAACCAGGTATGGGTGCTCAGGTGCGTTTCCATATATGCCAGTGCAGTAGCAAGATTGGGGTCAATGAGTTTGGCTTGCACCTTGGCGCATAGTTGTCGCGCGATGGGTCGCACGAAGAAAGGCATGGGCTGGGTAGGGATGGTCATAAAGACCAGCTTCATGACCAGCCAGTTCATGAGTGAACCTTCGGCGTAGTGCATCCAAAAGCGCGACTGGCGGTACTCAGCGGTGCCGGGTACCGGTTGCAGACCCGCCAATTCGCCTTGTGCCTGCGCACCATAGCGCTCGACCAGGTATTCCAGAATGGCACCAGATTCCGCAATGGTCTCGTTTCCATCCCTGATGACGGGTGATTTGCCCAGCGGATGCACGGCCTTCAGTGCTGCAGGGGCCAGTTTGGTCAGCGGATCGCGCTGATACAGCTTGAGTGTGTAGGGCACGCCCAGTTCTTCAAGCAACCACAGAACGCGCTGTGAACGGGAGGTTTCCAGGTGGTGAACGGTCAGCATGGATGAGATTATCCATGGCTATTGATTTGCTATCTAGTTGATAGCACCAAGTCTTTATTTCAC
>CAIQBN010000261.1 GCA_903870065.1 uncultured beta proteobacterium
GGCAACCAGAATCTTGATCCTGTCAAGCGCAAAGCCCTGTTGACCGAGGCAGCCAAACTGGCGATGGACGACTATCCGCTGATGCCCCTGTGGCAGTCAATGACTCCTCGCTTGGTCAAAACGTATGTTGGCGGGTACACCGCTACCAATTTCCTTGACCGCTATCGCGGTAAGGACCTTTACATCATCAAACACTAGTTAGGGCAATGACGATTAAGTCCCAAGTTGGCCCGTGACTTGCATGCATTGGGTTGACTTGTTGAGGACGCTCAAATGAAACAAACAACCCTTGCCATGGCAGCCGATCAGAGCTTTGAGAACTACCGCAAACCCACGCGGCGCGATGAGTTTTTGAAGACGATGGAGGCGATCGTACCGTGGGTAGCACTGTGCGAAGTCATCGAACCCCACTACCCCAAGGCAGGCAATGGACGTCCCCCAATTGGCCTTGAGCGTATGTTGCGCATTCACTTCATCCAGCACTGGTTCAACTTAGCCGACCTGGCTTGTGAGGAGGCCTTGTACGACAGCGCCAGTCTGCGCCGCTTTGTGGGCATTGACTTGGGACGTGAGCCGGTGCCCGACTCCACAACCATCACCAAGTTTCGCAAACTCCTCAATGACAACAAACTGGGTGAGGCCTTGTTTGCCCAAGTGGGGCGGGAACTTCAGGCGCGAGGCTTCAAGGTCAACACCGGCACCATCGTGGACGCCACGATCATCGCAGCGCCGAGTTCAACCAAGAATGCCGACAAGGCCCGCGACCCCGAGATGCACCAGACCCGCAAAGGCCAGCAGTGGTACTTTGGGATGAAGTTGCACATCGGTGTGGACAGCCAAACCGGGTTGGCCCACAGTGCTGTGGTCACACCAGCCAATATCCATGACAAGCATCCGTTGCCTGATCTGCTGCACGGTAACGAGCAGCGCGTCTATGGTGACTCGGCATATGCCAGCCAGAAGGACTTGATTGCCAGCAAGGCACCCAATGCCAAGGACTTCACCAATCAGCGTACCCGCTATTGCGGAATCATTGACGAAGCGGTACGCGCCAAGAACCGCAACAAGTCAAAGATCCGCTCACGTGTAGAGCATGTCTTTGGCGTAGTGAAGCGTCTCTGGGGATTTGGCAAGGTGCGTTACCGCGGTCTGCAGAAGAACGCCACCCGGGCATTCACTGCATTGGCGCTGGCCAATATTTACCTCGGTCGTCAACGGCTCATGGGACAGGTGTGTCCATGAGGCGAGAAATCGGGGCAAAGAGCCCCGAAAACAGACCCTCAGGGTCATAAAACGGCGCAAAGTCGGCTGAAAAATGAAGAAACCAGTTCTATTTCTATCGGAACAGCTTTTTGGGCCTACTTGTTCAACATAGCCTTAGACCAACGCAAGCCAGATCGCGTCCCCAAGAATGGCGTTTCTTTGCGAAGCAATGTAACGCCATTCCATCCACCTCGACCCGATTGGGTCACCATCCATTCGGGGATGCTGCCCCCTCCC